>JANPHO010000105.1:0-1605 GCA_031424515.1 Saprospiraceae bacterium | reverse complement strand
TTCCTCTAACGAGGATACGCGACTCAGTAGGTTCGATACTAAATCCTTTAAAACTTGTATGTCTCGTAATGAATCCATTGAATCTTTTTTATAGCTCTTAAAACAATTTATTGATCATTTAGTTAACCGCTAAGTTTTTACAATAAAAAATAAAAATTATGCTACAATTCAATTTAAAAATAGCCTTACGGAATATTTGGAAAAACAAGGTGTATTCTTCCGTAAACATCATTGGTTTGGCGTTGAGTATGGCGTGTTGTCTTGTCATCAGCGTCTTTATTTGGAATGAATTGCAGCACGATGTTTTTCATACCCATCGAGATAGTATTTACCGCCTAACGGAAAAGCAAAATCAAGCAGGGACAATTTACGATGTGGCTGTCACACCAGGTCCTTTGGCTCCAGCTATGCAAAAAGACTTTCCAGAAATAGCGAATGCAGTTCGTTTTGGGCAATGGAGTGGTACATTGAAAAACGGCATTAATACTTTTCAAGAGAAAAAAATATTGATTACGGATAACAGTGTTTTCAGTATTTTCAATTTCCCTTTGCTCAAAGGCAATAGTAAAACGGTTCTGCAATTGGTTGATGATATTGTGCTTACAGAACGTATGGCTGAAAAATACTTCGGAAAAGAGTGGCGCGACAACCCCTCAGTATTGGGGCAGATTTTCACCTTAAATAATGAACACCTGTTCAAAGTAGCGGGTATTGTTCAAAATCCACCAGATAATTCGAGTATCTCCTTTGATGTTTTATTACCCATGCCTTTTTTATTTAAAATTGATGAATGGGCGAGTAAATGGGGTGGCAACAGTTTTCATACCTACGTACAATTGAAAACGGGTACGAATGTGGCTGCTTTTTCTGAAAAAATTAAAAACCAATTGCACGCCTATAATCCTAAAACGGATGATTTGATGCAATTGCAACCCTTAAAAGCACAATATCTTTACTCAAAATTTGATTTTCATACTGATTGGGGTAAACGCAGCAACATCAAATACGTGAAAATATTTTCGGGCGTGGGCTTGCTTTTGTTGCTCATTGCGTGCGTTAATTTTATCAATCTTTCCACGGCGCGTTCTTTAAAAAGGTCGTTGGAAGTGGGCGTGCGTAAAGTCAATGGAGCATCGCGTAAGCAATTGATTTTTCAGTTTTTATGTGAAAGTTTTTTAATGGCTGCCATAGCGGGCGGGGCGGCGATAATTATTTTACAAGTATTAAACTCTGCCATTCAAATCCTGACGGATAAAGCCATTGTGCTTCACTTTTCGAGTGCATTATTCGGTGCTTCTTTTCTGTTTTTTATTTTTATTATCGGTATTGTGGCGGGTATTTATCCCGCGTTTGTTTTGTCTGGTCTCAAACCTGTTAAAAATTTAAAAAGTAACAGCACTAAAAAGCCCCGCAATTATATACAACAAAGTCTGGTCGTTTTTCAATTTAGCATATCCATTACGCTGATGATTTGCTCTTTTATGATGTATCGGCAACTGCAATTTATTCAGCAAAAAGACTTGGGTTTTAACAAAGAACAGCTGATTTCGGTGCGATTGAATGGCGGCACAAGAGGAAAAGTCGATTTATTGAAACAGGATTTGG
>JANPHO010000104.1:0-2268 GCA_031424515.1 Saprospiraceae bacterium | reverse complement strand
TTCCTCTAACGAGGATACGCGACTCAGTAGGTTCGATACTAAATCCTTTAAAACTTGTATGTCTCGTAATGAATCCATTGAATCTTTTTTATAGCTCTTAAAACAATTTATTGATCATTTAGTTAACCGCTAAGTTTTTACCTTTTATCTCAAATTAGGCTTTTCCCCTTGCAAATATTGTCTATTTACATGATCGGGATAAGTCCACGAAAGCCAAGTCAATCCTTTTTGTGCATTCCAAAAAGACTCTTTTTTCCTTTCCAATGCCGCCAAAAACGCTGTTTTATCTTTAATGGCATAACGAATGTCCTTTTCAACATTAATCAAAGTGCTATCTGAATTAGGTAAATGAGCGATAATTTTATCAATATTTTGATAGAGTATGTATGTGTTTTTATCAGATACATCTCTGACCAAAAAATCAACATCTATAAACCCGCTTTTTACATTCGCTTGAAGATTATAATTGGTGATAAAATTATCCCAATTCACGAAGCAATTCAGTAACATGACTGCATATAGCGCCCAAGCGCCCTGTGTTATAAAGTAAAAAAAGGAGCGTTTTTCTTTTATTTTTAAGTATAAAATTGCTAATCCTATCAAAACGAGGCTCAAAAAAATAAAAACACCTACGCGCTTATACGCCAAACCATAGTAATCAATATATTGCCAATTGCGCATCCCTACCGACAAAGCCAATACGCCATTTTGTACCAACCATGCGTAAGTCCACCCCCTCAGTATTTTATTGTTTTTTATGAAATTGAGGTCGCCTTTGAACAACCAAAAGACTACGGCAAGAGCCAAGAGAATCCCGAAAATCAAAATATACGTCCCTTCGTGAACATAACTTTTCAATTCTTGAGGTGTGCGCATGATTGAATCGCCAATCCAGACATATTGTATATCCAAAATATTATTTAAAAACAAAAGACCATTCAGTAAAATCACCAATAAAATACCACTTTTATAGCTATTCTCTATTGCTTTTTCGTGTTCAGGCGATTCTACAAGGTGCTCCTCTTCTTTCAAAAAAATACTTTGAAGGTTATCAAATTTTTTGAAATCTATCAATTGATGCTTCCATATAGCTGCACCAACAACGATTATACCCAATATGAAAAAGAAAACGTGCCCGAAATCCCAATTAAAAGAAAAAATCTTGAAAACCTCGCCCCAAAATCTATCAGCCAACTCCGCAAATTTTTTATTCGCAGCATAATAAATAAAATAAAAAATAGGAACAATAAAAATGGATATAACTGTCAAACGAAGTTGTTTCTTAAGTTCAGTTTTACCTCTTAAAAACGGTATATTACCCAGTTCCTTGAAAAAATGCTTAGGAGTCTCAAGTAAATTTGAACCATATAATAAGCCAGCATAAACCAAAAATCGAATCTCTTTTTGTTGTGCCAAACCTACCATTGTTGAAAAACTCAGTATATATATTATCCTCGAAACTACTGAGCCATTCAAAACAACTAAGAGTGAAAGTAACAAAGTTCCAGCCATCAGAATGTTGACTCTTTTATCTTTCCTACTATCTTCAAATACATACAATATTGCTCCAATGATAAATATTGTAAAAATGGTAGTATTAATGCCCATTTCCTCCATCCAAAAAAGATAATTGAATAACAGAGTGCCAATGAGAATAAGAGCCGATGAAACGATTTGTCTTTTCATTTTTATAAGGTTATAGATTAACGATTAAATATTTGAATTAGTATATTATCGCAAATAACTTTGAAAAACAAAGTTTAGGTACAAAAAAATTTTATCCTATATTTTTAAGCAAACTCTCTAATGCACTTAAGTAATCAGTGAAAGCTTTGCGCCCTAAAATAGTAGCAGAATATGTCGTTTGAGGCTTTTTACCAACGAATTGCTTTCTAATTTCAACATAACCATCTTTTTCAAGGGTGGACATGTGGCTCGCCAAGTTACCATCCGTCATACCTTTATCGCCACCTAATGAACCCAACATATCTTTAAAAGTCGTAAAATCCACCCAATCATTCACCATGAGAATGGACATGATACCGAGCCGCACCCGATTATCAAACGCTTTATTATTAAGATGTTGTAATATTTCTTTCATTTTAAAATAGTAGATAGTCAATCAGTTGACAGTACTCAGTTTCACCTTACTTCTTAACCCCTCAAAACTCAAAACTCAAAACTCAAAACTCAAAACTCAAAACTCAAAACTTAACAAGGACAAATGTATCACTAATTTTTATTCCTTTCATATTTTGCATACATCAT
>JANPHO010000103.1:0-6529 GCA_031424515.1 Saprospiraceae bacterium | reverse complement strand
ATATCAAGTTTGCACCAGCAGCATTCAATAACTGTGAACCAAGCCCAAACTCCACATCATAACAAATTTGGATGCCAAAACTGCCCCATTCTGCTTCAAAAAGTGCTAATTCCTTAGGATTCATGGTATGAATACCCCACTCTTCATTTTCAAAACGGGTCATAAAAAACTTATCTTGATGGCCAATTAAGCCTTTTTTTGAAAAAACATAAGCCCTATTAAAAATAAAATTACCCTCAATAACAGGTAGGCTGGGGGCAATTATTATGACACCATATTTCTTGGATAACTCTGAAAAAACACTACAAAAATCCTCTTTCAAAATATCTAATTCTTTCACTTGTCGGCGTATATCTGAGCGTATTTCAGCATTAAAAAGGCTCACTAACTCCATCGAGCCGTATTCAGGAAATAGTAAAACTTGTGCTTTTTGATTGACGGCTTCTGCTATCCACCCCTCAGTATGAGCGCGCCAAGCGTCAAAAGTGGGGTGTTCAGTGATGGGATAATTGGCTGCTGCGAAGTTGATTGTCATAATTCTCAAAAATGATTGATAAAAGGATAATGTATTAACCTTGAAATTATGCACTCTAATGGTTTAAAATATGCATCCAATACACCATAGGTTTGTGTGTAGAAACAGTTTCACCGATATCCAACCAATCAAACTGGCTTTGTACTGAGGGGGTCTTCTTATAGCCCCTTTTTATCCAAAATCCATCCAATGGACGATAGCCTGCTGGCTTCATTGGGTGATTATCGGGGCGAGCAACAGCACAAAAACAGGTGGTTTTGAAAGTGCCAAAACTGCGGGCGTGGGCTTCGCGCTCATCAAAAAAACGATGCCCTAATCCCAATCCTCTGTATTCAGGAAGTAAAATGCTTTCACCGAAGTAAAAGATAGATTTAATATCCAAATTGGCTTTTTCAAAAGGTTCACGCACCTCGTCTGTCTCGTCAGCTAACGGAATACAGGTGGTGGCACCAATCATTACCCCCTCAGTATAGGCAGCAAAAAGGAACGAACGCTCGGATAAAATATAGGTTTTGAGGTACTCTTTTTCATACTCAACCGTTCCTTCATAGAGGTATGGAAACGCCTTGAAAACGGTAATGCGCAACTGAGCCAAATCGTCAAAAACTGCCTCAATTTCACTGCCTCGCTTGGTGATATATGAAAGATTCATTTATTCTGAAACCAATTTTATCCACAAAGGCAGATTGTAGTAAGTCGTTACACGAGTGATTTTACCGTTTTTTACCTCTAAAAAAGCGGCAGCAGGGAGTACGTATTTTTGTCCATGCGCTTCTGGCAAGCCTTCTTCTCCTTTTTTATAAATACCATTTACCACAAATTCAGCTGCTACGCGATTGTTTTTAGGTTCTGAAAAAAGCACCATATTGGTGAGCGTTTCTTCGTAGCTTTCGTCCATGTGTTTTAAAAAATCGGTAAAAAGGTCAATGCCGATGCGTGGGTCGCCTTGATTGGGTTCGTGGCGTATTTCAGGGTCGAGGAGAGCGAGCATTCCTGCCCAATTTCTTTTATTAAAGCAATCGTAATATTTATCAATAGTTTCTAAAGCAGTCATAATATTTTATATGTATTTTTTGATTTTAAAAGCCAAAAGTAAGAAGGTCTTATTAGAAAGCAACCTTAATTTCGACGTTTTACATTAGAGTAAGTTTTATGGTATCAAAAATCTTGTATCTACTAACCCCACCGCTTTAGCGTGGGGTTGAAACAAAAGTAGATTTGAGGCTTTATCCACTAATATTTCATGATTTATAGTGAAATTTTATCGGCTAAAGCCTTAAATATGGTTATTCTTTTTGCCCCACGCTAAAGCGGTGGGGTTAGTAGATAAAAATTTTGATACCACAAAACTTAGATTAATAAAAAATCATATCATGCTTGCCATTTTGTATTTGGTTATTTAAAACCTGATGATACTGGAGGTTTTAGGATAAGTAACTGGGGTTTTAGTTTTTCTTTTAAAAAGGTAAAAAGAGTCCTGTGTAATGGTATCAGTAGGAATTTCAATAGCCGAATTGGGGTAGGCTACAACTGGATTAAAATTATTGATGGACGTTTTATAGGGTGTCAGTTGTATCATTTGATTGGCACTGCTTGGGTAAACATGCTCTATTCTAATAAGCGTATTTTGAGCAATTATTGGAGTGAAAAAGCATGAAAGAAAGATAGTAAAAAAGTAAATTTTCATTTTGATTTTTTTAAGGGTGAAATAAATATGTAGGATACCCCCTCAGTAAGTAGGCGTAAAGAAATAAACGCTGCTATCGTCGGGCTGTAAAATGTAAAAAATACGGAGCAAAGCAGAAAGTTTTTTACATTTTACAGAACCGACTTAAAAAGATAGCAGTGTTTATTTTAGCCAAACTACTTATCAAGGGATTAAAATACAGTTTTTATACATTTTATCCTAAAAAATAAGCAATAATTTGAAATGCCCCAGAGCTTGTTTGAAGCTAAGGGGCATTTTTTAGTATTTGAAGCTATTTTTGATTAATAACCTGGGTTCTGAATTATACTTTTATTGATGTCAATCTCACGCTGTGGAATGGGTAATACCAGTTTATTGTCACTAAAAGGTATTATACCGATGGGTCTTTTAGTGCGTTTGAGGTCATCCAATTGGCTGCCTTCAAATGCCAATTCTAATTTGCGTTCTTTTAAAATGGCATCCACTGTAGCTGTAACCAATATGGGTAAACCTGCTCTTGCGCGGATTCTGTTGACATCTGCCAAAGGTGTTGCACCCACCGTTGTACTCAAGCGAGCGTTACATTCTGCTCTATTGAGGTACATTTCGGCTAAGCGGATAACGATGACATCGCCATATTGGTCATTGTGCTTGCTGGTGAAAGTGTTGCTTGTAGGTTTGTTGAAAAATTTACCTCTCACGTCAGCATCATCATATAGCGCTAAATGTTTTTGCTGGATACGAACATCTCCCCGCCCTTGATTACTGGCTGAGGCGTAATAAGTATTAAGGCTGTTGATACCATCTTGGTCAGTAATCGCTATGTGAAATAAAACCTCTCCAGCATGTCCAGCGGCTTTATCATCAAAAATTTCAGCAAAATTAGTTGCTAAACTATGAAATTTTGAGTCGATAACTTTGTTGGCAGCATCTCGAGCCTTGGCATAATCGCCTTGCATCATGTATACTCTCGAGAGCATAGCTGTTGCTGCGTCACTCGTTGCAAAACTGATATTGCTGGTGGCGGTTTGAGCAGGGAGCAGTTTTTCAGCATTGGTCAAATCGTCAATCACTTGAGTATATACTTGAGCTACTGAACTGCGGCTTTTATAATCAGAGTCAGTTACCGTTCTCGTTGGTGTTAAGGTAAGCGGAACGCCGGGATTTACACCATTATCGCCATCGCCCCAAGCCTTGCCGAAAGACTTTACCAAGCCAAAATAAAGTAAACCTCTTATAAAACGAGCCTCGCCTTCTACTTTTGAGCGATCATCTTTTCCAACTTTATCCAGTGCTCCAATGACATTATTGGCGCGATTGATAGCTGCGTATGTATTCAACCATGTTGTAGTGACTTGGGTATTGGTGGTAGTGAGTGCTTTGCGCCAAATTTCGTCAATTGAAGAAAATGTGCCTCCAAAGACTACTTCACGGTCGTCACCCATGAGCTCACTGAAAAACTGATAGCCGCCGCCATAAACATCATCGTCTGATAAACCGTCATACGCACCGATGAGTGTAATTTGGACATCCTGAGCCGTATTGAGCGCATTGTTTTGGTCAATGCTTTGAGTTGGAGAAACATCCAACTTGCCGTCGCAGGCTACTACTGATAAAACTACTGCGACTAAAACTATATTTTTAAAAAATTGATGTATCATTTTTTAGATTTTATTTTATGTTAAAATTAATTAGTAAACTATTGCTTTAATTGAATTTAAATATTTGATTATCATTGATTTATAAAATATTTAACCCTATTTCACCAACTTTTACTTATTAAAATACCTCTCAAATTGCCTCTATACTGAGGGGGTATTCAGAATCCATTAAAATGTAAAACTGAAACCGCCCACTATTGTTTTTGGCTGTGGGGCTGTATAAAAATCGTAGCCAATGGCGATATTCGTAACAATATCATCGGCATTTACTTCAGGATCCCAGCCAGTGTAATTTGTGAAGGTGGCAAGATTTAAACCCGAAATAAATATCCGTGCATTGCTCATTTTCACCGAACCCAATACGGATTTAGGTAAAGTATATGACAATGTAACATTTCGCAAACGAACATAAGAACCATCTTGAATAAAACGGCTTGATGGTTGAGCACCATTATTAGAGAATAAGCGCGGCTCAGGAATGTTCGTGTTTTTATTCGTTTCAGACCATGCATTGAGTTGGTCAGCGGTTTGGTTATCTTCGAAACGTGCATTGGCAGAGGAGAAACGACCAACACCATAAAAATTAAGTTTATTGCCAAATACACCATTTAAAAAAATACTCAACTCTACACCTTTGTAGCTGAAAGTATTGTTCACACCACCAATCCATTTTGGAAGTGGGCTACCTACTACCACGCGCGTTGCCTGATTATAGGTGTTTGTGGTTGCACGGTCAATAGAGCCATCGGTATTTTTTGTATTTTTAAACCAAAGGGCGTCACCATTGGCAGGGTCAACACCTGCATATTCAGCGGTAAAATAAGTGCCTAAAGGTTGCCCTTCAACGGCTCTACTCATATTATTTAAGCCGCCTTCTATGATTTGACCTTGTAAATCAGTGATTTTATTTTTATTATAAGCTGCATTTAAGCTTGTGCGCCATTTGAAATCACCGACTATATTGTCTGTATTTAAAACAAATTCAAAACCATCATTTTGCAATTTACCCACGTTTTTGACTTGCGAAGTAAACCCTGTGTTACCCGGCACATTAACGTTTAAGAGCAAACCAGTAGTCTTTTTTTGATAATAATCAACTTCACCCGTTAAACGGTCATTGAACATACCGAAATCCAAACCAATGTCCATCTGGTCAGTTGTTTCCCAACTTAAATCAGGATTTGCCAATTGTGACGGGCGTTGACCTGCCTGGGCAGCGTAACCGGCATCACCAGTGAAAAGACCCAATTGAGGAAAATCGCCAATTTCAGCATTACCTGTGCGTCCATAACTGGCTCTCAATTTTAAAAAACTGAATGTTTTATTATTTTTTAAAAAGCTTTCTTCCGAGAGAATCCAACCCAACGAAGCCGATGGGAAGAAGCCATAACGGCTATCTTTACCAAATCGAGTAGAACCATCCACACGAGCACTGGCGCTCAATAGATAGCGATTATTGAATTTATAATTACCCCTTACAAAATAAGAAAGGAAGCGGAAATCACTTTGTGAAGAGTTACCGTCCGTTTTACGAGCAGCACTGACTATCATGCGGTAAGCATCAGAAGGGAAATCTTTACCTTCTACGAAACTACGCTTGGTTTGTGATTCTTGATACGTGATACCCAAAGTGCCTTCAATGGTGCTCAATCCCATGTCCGTTCTGTAATTAAGGTAATTATTGAGGTTATAATTCTCAATGCGCACAAATCTGTTTTGACCAACACCGCCCAGAGCACCCGAATTGCGCTGCGTTTTACTGTTGGAATATAGCTCCTCTTGTTGATTCAATAAATCCGTACCGAATTCAGAACGGAAAATTAAGCCTCTGAATAGCTTTAATTGACCATAGACGTTGCCAATATTTCTATGTGTAGTGGTATTGTAATAAGCATTTCCAATATTGATAATTGGATTATAATAAACAGGGTAGTTGATATCACCCGGAGGTGAGCCGATTGGTAGGCTTGTAGTTGGGTCAATAGCGGGTGAAAAAGGCGATAAAGCCACTATTTGCATTGGGTTATCGAATTGACGGTCACCGGAAACACGCTCATTGAGGTTACGAGTTAAACCCATATTCATACCTATACTCAGAATATCAGAGATTTTATGGTCGAGATTAATACGTCCATTCAAACGTGTTAATGCATTTCCAATCAGAATACCTTTTTGGTCTAAAAGCTGACCTGATATGTAAAAAGTCGTTTTTTCAGTACCCCCACTGACATTTATATCATATTGTTTCATCGGTGCATCTTGATAAGCCAATGAACCCCAATCTGTATCTGTTTGTTGAGGTGTTCCGAAAGTACCGAGGCTTTGATTTTTATAGAAATCATTCATATAAGTTGTATATGAATCAGGGTCTTTAGGATCTAAACCATCTATGCGGTCAGCATTGGCTGCGGCTTTAGTGTAAAGCTCAATATACTCTTGGGTATTTAAAAAGCGGACTTTCTTTGTGGGCGTGCTATTTCCGAATTGAGCTCCGAAAGTTATGTTTGTACGCCCTGCTTTGCCTTTTTTAGTAGTAATCAATACCACACCATTGGCGGCGCGAGCACCATAGATAGCGCCTGCTGAGGCATCTTTCAATATTTCGATGGACTCAATATCCTGAGGATTAATATCCGCGAGCGGGCT
>JANPHO010000102.1:0-7845 GCA_031424515.1 Saprospiraceae bacterium | reverse complement strand
CGTTTTTTCACAATTTTTATTCGACCTTTTGACCTTATTAACCAAACGGTTAATACTCTCTGATTGCGCCTCAACGGCTAAAATGCTGATAAATAATGCAAAGCAAATTAAAAATAATTTTTTCATGACGTAAAATTTAAGGTGAGATAAAACAGATTACAGTTTAAAGTTCACAGTTGTAAATTATTGCTTTTTATTCTTAAGTTCTTTCAAGTGTTCCATGCCATCCACATCTAAATTATTGGCCAATTTAGAGATTTTATCGAGGCTGATATTACCGATAAAACTAATCATGACGAACTCTTTAACACCGCCTACGAGCATGAGCAATTCACTAATTGTACCATTGTTTTCTTTAGTCCAAAAACGCACGTTTTCGTCTTTATCTCTGACTGTCATCAGCAATTCGTACTCATTGGTTTTGAATTTCGAGATGGCTTCTTTGTAATATTGAAGACCATTTTTTTCAGTAGTCAAAATCCTTAAACCTTTCAAATCTTGCAGGACTTCCTTCAATTCCATGCCTTCTTTATCCTTTAAATTCAATTTTGAGATCATTTGAAACATTTTAGGCGTGATATAGACCACCGTAAAATTTTCATCCTCCATGTATTGGTCGAAATATTTCGTGATAGCATCCGTCTGAGCCACCATACTGAGGGGTAGCATTGTCATTAAAAACAAAGCCACAAAAACACCTTTTTTTAACATTATATTTTTCATATTTTAATTCAATTTTAAGTTAAAATTTAGTTTATTTCAGACCTGCCTACCGGCAGGCAGGTTTCAAGATTCCATATTTCATATTCCATATTCCATGCGCGCCTGAAACCTGCCTGCCGGCAGGCAGGTCTGAAATCTGAAATCCTGTAATCCTGAAATAATAAAATCAATTATTAGGCATAATTTTATCCATTTCGTCGGTCACTACTCTCACCTTTTTCATGCCGTGAGACGTTTCGTCAGTGCCTTTTTTCATCTTTTTTGAAACCAATTTCAAGGCAGCTTGAACTTCAGCAAGTGCCTTTTCGGGGTCATCATTTTCGTCGAATACTTTTACTCTACAATTGTCCGCTACGCAGTGTTTAACCGTTTGGTTAAATTGTCGATTGATTAAAAAAGTTGAAACACCCAATATCATTACCGCCGCCGCTGCTCTCCACCAAAGCCCGACGAGTTTCCCCCCCCTCAGTACAGAAAGCTTTTTATATTCTTTTTTTATCTCTAAAACCTTATTCGTAGCTGTTTCAGATAAAAGAATATCTTTTTCAACTTTTAAAAACTGAAACAATGATTGATATTGTTTCAAATCAGCGTCAACATCATTTCCATTAAAATATTCATTGAGCATTGCCTCTTCTTGAAGGCTGGTTTCAGCTTCAAAGTACTTGTCCAATAATATTTTTATTTCTTCTACTCTCATTTTATTGATTTTTAAAGCGTACTAAGTAGTTAGTCAAGTTAATCATGTTGGGTAAGACTTTTGGAAAGTTTGCAACTTTCCAAAAGTTTATGCCAAAAACAACCCGACATTATTAATTTGACTGACTACTAAGTGATTTATGCACTTAATAATTTTATATTCCAAAACGGTCAGCTTCAAGCATTTTTTCTCTCACAAAAGTCCGCGCTCGATGTAAATAAACTTTCACTTGAGGCAGCGGTATTTCTAAATTTGCGGCAATTTCATCGTAAGTCATGCCTTCTATATCTCTTAAGTGCATCACCATTTTTTGTTTTTCGGGCAATTCATTCATCAAGTTTTTAATTCTTAATATCGTATCGTTTTTTTCAAAAGCATGATAAGGTGTTAATTTTGAATCCGTTAAGTAAACCGCTTCACTAATTTCAGTCGTTTGGCGATGTTTGGACTTTATTTTATCCAGCGATAAATTTTTAGTCAACGTCATACACCATGCTTCGGGGTTGAGTACTTCATCCATTTGTTCTCGTTTATCCCATACTTTTATAAATACCTCTTGAACCACATCCTCAGCCTCCACCTCGTTGCCTGTGATCCGCAACGAAAAGCGGTAAAGCTTATCCTTAATACTATATGTCAGTTTTTCAAAATTCATTTCTATACCAATGACGACCCTAAATTTTAAAAGTTACAGCTTTTAAAAAAATAAATAAAATAAAAACTATTGACATGAATTTGACCTCATTTTTAAATAATTAAAATAATTATCGTCGTTTATTCTCTACCTTTGTTGGTTAAAAAATTACAGAATATTATGTTACTACTGATTAAAACCTACGCAAAATATTTTTTCTTTTGGGTCGCTTACTTTTTAATAGCAAGACTTTTATTTTTTATTTATCTTTTTGATAGTACTCAGAAAATAGGCACAGTTAATTTTTTTGAAAGCTTTTTTTATGGCTCAAGGCTCGATATGTCTATGACGGGTTACTTTTCCGTCATACCTTTCGCTTTAATGGCTATTGGCTCTTTACTGCCAAAAGAACGGAATTTTTTTCATAAAACTGCTGAGGGATTCACCTATTTATTGGTATTTATAGCCAGCGTTTTGGTCGTTTTAGACTTAGAATTGTATAAAAATTGGCGTTTTCGTTTAGATGATACCTTTATCAGAACCATGCAAGATGGCTCAAAAGAAGTGATGGCTTCATCAGGCGCAGCTCCTGTGAAATTGCTACTTACCTTGATTATCTTTTTAACTGCCGTAACCATTTATGCTTTTAAAAAGGGAGTTTTTGAATCAAAAAATGAAAATATTCAAGATATTATTACAGAATCACCACCCCTCAGTACAAGAGCCCTCAAAATGGCATTAGGGTTAATCATCATGGTTGCTATGATATTGCCGATCCGTGGTGGCGTGCAATTAGCACCAATTAATCAAAGTGCCGTTTATTTTTCGGATAAAACTTTCGCAAATCATGCAGCGGTGAATGCCATTTGGAATTTCATGGTGTCTTGTTACGAAAAAACGAGTGCTGTTAAAAATCCTTATATTTATATGCCCCCATCGGAGGCGCAAGAAACACTGAAAGGCTTATTTCAAGATTCTAAAATTACGGAATACTTGATTAAAAAGAATATTAAAAATCCTAATATCATAGTTGTAACCTGGGAAAGCTTAACAGCAAAAGCCATTCAGCACCTCGATGCAAGGGAAAGTTGCGTTCCTAATGTGGATTCGTTGTGTAAAGAAGGCATTTTATTTTCAAATATTTATGCTTCGGGCGATAGGACTTTTATGGGTATGTCTGCGGTTTTGGCGGGGCAACCTGCTATTCCGGGTGAAAACATTCTGGAAGTACCTCGTAAATCAGCTCAATTGCCGTGTATGAGTAAGAATTTACGTAAAATGGGTTACGAAACAGGGTTTTATTACGGCGGAGAATCTGAGTTTGCTAATATGAAATCATATCTTTTAAATGGTGAATTCAATCATTTTGTGGATAAGCACCAGTTTAAAGAGGAAGAATTGAGCAGCAAATGGGGCGCTTTCGACCACGTGGTTTTTGAAAGAGCTTCGGCGGATTTGAAATCGTACAAGCAGCCTTTTTTTATCAATATCCTCACTTTGAGCAGCCACGAGCCTTTTGAAGTGCCCGCTGGATTCGGAATACCGAATTTTCAACCCACTACCGATAATATTGAATTGTTTAAAAACTCACTGTATTATTGCGACCAAGGTTTCGGGGCTTTTATTAAAAACGCCAAACAACAGCCTTGGTGGGACAATACTTTGATTGTTGTCATCGCTGACCACGGGACTCCTCGCCTACCCCCGCACGATGATGATTTTCTGAATTATCATATCCCAATGCTTTGGTTGGGCGGTGCTTTAGCAGTGAAAGATACAGTGATTGACAGAGTTGGTGGGCAAGTAGATTTGGCAGCAACGGTTTTGGCGCAAGTGGATACGCCTCACGATGATTTCAAATGGTCTAAAAACATAATGCAAAAGAATTATAAGCCTTTCGCTTATTTCACATTTAGAGATGGCTTTGGTTTTATGCAAAAAGATGTAAAATATTCGTGGGATACTGAGGGGTTGGTCTATCGTCAAAAAATTGGTGAACCTGATTCCACTGATTTACACAAAGGAAAAGCTTTTCTACAATCCATATTTCAAGACTTTTTGGATAAGTAGTTGGTTTAAGATGTAAGATGTAAGATGTAAGATGTTAGATTTAAGATGTTAGATTTAAGATGTAAGATGTAAGATTTAAGATTTAAGATGTAAGATGTAAGATTGAGTAACATCTTAAATCTTTCATCTTAAATCTTAAATCTTACATCTTAAATCTTAAATCTTAAATCTTAAATCTTAAATCTTAAATCTTAAATCTTAAATCTTAAATCTTAAATCTTAAATCTTAAATCTTAAATCTTAAATCACATTTTCAAACAAACAGGCGTCATAACCGTGCTTTTACTGAGGGGGGTCAGTTTGCCCGTGTTGTCATCTATTTTAAAAGAAACGACATTGCTTGAGTTTTGATTGGCG
The DNA here is from genome assembly GCA_031424515.1 of Saprospiraceae bacterium. GTDB lineage: Bacteria > Bacteroidota > Bacteroidia > Chitinophagales > Saprospiraceae > JAAFJT01. The sequence goes on along the minus strand of JANPHO010000102.1, from coordinate 3,361 downwards.
ACTAAAAGAAACTTTCCATCAGGCGTAATTATAAAGTTACGCGGTATTGCGCCTTGGGTGGGTTCATGCCCCACTAAAGTCAACTTTCCAGAAATCGAATCAAAACTATAAATCACTATACTATTATGCCCACGATTAGAGCCGTACACAAATTTTCCATTGGGATGAAAATGCACATCGGCACAGCTGTTATTTGATTTGAAATCAAGGGTTAAAGTGGATAATGAATCTAAAAGATTGATTATTAAGGTTTTATCATCATAAGCATAGCTGCCCATTGCGCTGCTGTTTTCGTTGATGGTAACGAATTGAAGAGGATTTTTAGGATTAAAATCCAAGTGGCGAGGTCCCGCTCCTACGGCAGTGGAAATCGTACTTTTCTCCGTCAATTTACCATCAGCAGCTAAGTCATAGATATAAATCTTATCCGCTCCTTTATCCACTGAAAAAATGAATTTATTATCGGGTGAAGGTTGGATATTGTGCGCCCAAGGCTGTTTGGCTTGGTGTTGCACGACACAAATAGAATCCGTCAAACCACCGTCGGCTTTCACGCCATAGCTCACAATATTGCCCGTAACGTAGTTAGCCACAAATACGAATTTACCCGTTTTGTCCGTTGAGATGTGGCAAGGTGCATCACCGTAGCTGGATAACTCATTGATTTTCAAAAGCTTTCCCCCCTCAGTAATTTTATAAGCTGCGACTTTGCCCAAACGTTTTGAGCTATCGCTGCTAATTTCAGCCACTGCATAGAGGTACTTCTTATCTGGTGAAACGGTTAAAAAAGAAGGATTTAATATATCCGTGGCGGAATCAACGACCGTCAAAGCACCCGTCAAAGTATCCATTTTACAGGTATAGATGCCCGTAGCTTTTCCATCTACATGACCTAATTTCTGGGTGTAGGTGCCCACAAATACCGTGGGGCGGTTGTCTATTTTATTAGGATTGGTGCAAGCAGCCATTAATAAAATGAGGTAAAATAGATTTTTCATAAGAGTTTGTTGTTTTATATTTTAATGATAAATGATAGGGTAAAAGTAGTGAAAAGGTATTTATTTCTTTTGAAAAATACTTATTGGTGTGATTATCTTTGCGGTAGTACGAAACATAAAAAATTAACGATAATATCTATATTTTGAACCCTATTTTTCAGCATTTTAAAACATCTTTTAAAAATTACCAACATGAAAAAAATTACTGTTTACGCATTTTATTTTAGCCTATGTGCCCTTTTGAGCATGAGTATTTTATGCCCCGCGTGTAAAAATGAAAACCAAGCAGCAAAGCAAGTACCCGCCGTTGAAAATCCTCCACCCGCTCCGATAGTAGCTGTCACTAACAATGATTTAAAGATTGACTTTCCGAAGTTTGGCAGTTTTGACATTTCTTCTTGGGAAAAAGTACCTTTTACAAATAAAGAAGCGGAGGGAGACGTCACGACTGTGTCTGTTATCTATAAAAAAGATGATATGATTATGCAAATCGACACTTTGAGCTGTGAATATTATGACGAAGTAAAGCATATTCTTAAAAACAGCCGTGGCGTTGTCCAAAAAGAGAGAAGTTTGCACTACTCCAATGACCCAATAGAACTTATTGAAACGGTTGCGGATTTTACGGTAAAGCCCGCAAAAGAATATACCCGCACTGAATCCTTCAAAAAACATTGGTCAGAAATGGATAAAAAGCCTGCAACACCAACTGGATCATGGAAAGAAGGGACGCCCGAAAAGCGTTGAGCTTTTTACTAAAAAAGTAAACCCCTCCAGTATTCAACCTCAGAAAATGGGTAAAATACTGAGGGGTTACCTCTATATAAATATGACACTAATAATTTTTGTAATTGCTTGAAAGATAGTCGCATACGCTCCGTTTAGCCACTGATAACACTGATATTGACTGATTTCACACTGATTCAGACGTAATTCTTTAAAAAATCAGTGTAAAATCAGTCGGTTTCAGTGTTATCAGTGGCTAAACGGAGCAACAGCGACTATATGGCTAAGCAATTACAATTTTGTAAGCTTTTTATAGTAGTGTTTAGTTTATGGTGTAGAATGCCTACCCGTTGGAAAAAAGATTTGGATGCTAAAATAGAATTAAAAAATTAGGATACCAATACGTCCACTGCTTGGCTCCAATCACTTTTGATGCCTTTACTGGTCATTGCTCTGACAATAAATTCCCATTCTGATTTGGTGGTAAGACCCTCAATAACTTTTGAGCGACTCGAACCATAATCGCCGTTTTGCCAAACATCGTCCCCTTTTTTACGGCGTTCGATGGCGTACATGTGAGCCCCTTCAACGGCATCCCAAGTCAATTTGACGACACCTGTACGGTTTTCATTGGTCGCTTTCACGTTGCTGGGTACCGAAACATCAGTAATAGACGTGGGCTTTTTACGGACATCAAAACCTGCCGCAATGATGATAGTTTCGTTTTCGTTTGCTAAAACATCAACCATACGAGCCACTAAAGTTAATTGATAAAATAGCTCTTTGAGCTTCGCATCTTTTTCCATAGTGGCTAATTTGCCTCCATAAATTGCATTGGACGCGGCTAACTGATAGGCGTCGAACCTTTTTTTGAGTTCTTCAACCTGTGGTGCAAGACTTACAAATTGAGCATCCGTCGTCATTCTATTGATGACATCGAAAGTAAAGGCAGCTGATTCTGCCTGAGTTAGTCGCTTAAACGACAATGAAGCATTAGATTTCATGCGAAAAAAATTTATATTAGTAATTTAAAATATTTAATAAATATTAAATATCTAAGACAATTCCAAAATTGTGTTTTTAAAGACAATAAAATGGGATTTTTAAAAAAAATATCGTTTTTAACAATAAATGGCTCATTTAAGGGTTGTTTTATCATAAAATCTACAGACTTTAAATCATTGTAAACTGACTTTAAGCCATTGTACACTGACTTTAAATCACTGTAATCAGGCTTTAAGTCATTGTAAACTGACTTTAAATCATTGTAAACTGACTTTAAATCATTTTAAACTGACTTTAAGCCATTGTAAACTGATTTTAAATCAATGTAATCAGGCTTTAAGTCATTGTAAATAGATTTTAAGTCATTGTAATCAGGCTTTAAGTAATCGTAAAGTGTGTTTTAAGTACAATGAGTTGAAAACAAAACTTTAAAACACTATTTGGACAAGCAGAAGAACCTTTAATATTGACTTTACCCCCTCAGTATAAAAGCCCATAGAAGGCATTTTTTATTGTTTTTTTGTAATTGCTTAGTCAGATAGTCGCTACGCTCCGTTTAGCCACTGATAACACTGATATTGACTGGTTTTACACTGATTCACACGTAATTTTTTAAAAAATCAGTGTAAAAT
>JANPHO010000101.1:0-2092 GCA_031424515.1 Saprospiraceae bacterium | reverse complement strand
ATAATTTAAAAAGCCCACAAGTTCCATAGGAACGGCATATTAAAATATGTTTTCAATATATCGTTCCTACGGAACTCCATAATAATAACTATTTTTTCTACCGATATAACATGCCTAACAGCATTTCCAAGTATTAAATTGAGTTATCCGAAGTTACCAGTAAATTATATTAACATCAGTATTATGCCGAATTATTATGTAGCAAAAACTGAATCAACAATTTATATCGGTGCTTATACAGCGATATTAGCTTTTTATAAAGTTTTAAATGATTATCCTAAAAGTGGAGAGAGATTTCAAAAGTTTGATACGGGATTATCTTTAGGATTTAATCAGAAAATTATTAAAGTATCAAATTTCAAAATTAGTCTCGACGCTCGATTTAATAAAGGCTTGGTTAACGTTAGAGATAAAACATGGCAGGGTAAAACTAAAAATTACAGTTATTGTTTAGGTGTTCTGCTTACAATGAATAGTTCTAAAAAATAAACTTTATTATCTTAAAAATCAAAAGCGGCAATACCCCTCAGGCTCCTAAACTATTCTTCAGATGTCAAGCCTTCAATTGTGTTGTCTTCTTTCATGGTGCTTGGTTTTTAGTGATTGTCAAATAACATTTACTATCCATACAAATTCTTAGTGGCAACTGCCGATTTCGCTTTCTATATTGCTGTCAAGAGGCACAACTAATAAAAATTACTGAGGGGGTATTAAAACTTCATTTAAGCAAAATATTCCTGTAGTATCCGATGCCTAAAACGCCAAGTTGCACCATCACTTTCTAAAATATGCAGCGTTGTCATCGCCTTTAAAATTTGACAAAGCAATACAAGAAACCTTGTTTAGTAAATCGTTGAAATGTATGGAGCATTTACTCAATAACCAACTTCCCCAAAACTACAGGTTTTTCATTACTCGAAATTCTAAAGATATAAACACCCGCAGGCAGTTCATTTCTGTGAAATACGTGCATTTGCCCTTCAAATTTTTCATGCCTTACATGCTTACTTGTGGCATCAAATAGGTCAAAATCGCCTGAAATACTGAGGGGGGTCTCGAATGTCGCAGATTCCATGAAAGGATTGGGGGATATTTTTATCGTCACAAGGTTTTCAATCGTCTTATCAAAAATGGCGGAAATGGCTTCTTTCACACCAACTGTATGCAGGGTAGTATCTGTCAAAATAGGGTCGTTGAAATCGAAGTAAATACCCGCATAATTGTTTATTTTAGTACCAAAAGCCAAATCTTTTTTTTGTTTGATTCTGAACTGGATAAAACCATGCGATTTGATTTCATTTTTAAAAGAATCTACCAAATTGATATTGTCGAAAGTGAATTTCAAGATATTCTTTCCGTAAATCTCTGCTTTGAAAGGGTGACTTGAAACGCCATATTCCACGCTTGTTATATCCAATTTATCTGAAATCGTATCTCTTATGACAACGGTAAAAGCGGTATCCGTTCCTGTGTTTTGAAAACGGATTTTATATTCAATGTCTTGATTTTGCGGGATATAATGCTCCTTGCCATAGCCCGTAGGATAGCCTGTTTTATCATTGGGGTCAAAAGAACCGATGATGGGCTGGCAATCGGTATCCACAGAAAGGGCTTTATCATCGTTGGCAAATTGAACGGCATAACCTGTTGACCGCAATGAAAGAATAATTGAGCCGCAGCCTTCAACAAAAGCCGTAGGATTGGTAGAAGTAGGATGGTTTGGCTCTTGGTCAACCGTCATACGCCAAGTATTACCATTGGCTTTAATCTTTTCAGTAAACACACCATTGATAGGCAATTGAATACTTCTTTTATAACGGAATACATCATTTTCAATCACATACGCATCCACACGAGAGGAAGCAGCTCGGCCTGTATTTTTTACTTGAAAAATGACAGTATCGTTTTGACAAACGCCTGTGACATCAAGGTTGGCACCTGTCCAAAGGGCGTTTGCAACAAGCAAGGTATCGGGATAAATCCTTGAGTCAACACAAAGCGTTTGACCCAACCGTGTAGAATCTCCGCAGCGCACACGGGCAACAATATCGAAACTATTACAATCATCCACCTCCACTTTACCGATATTGAA
>JANPHO010000100.1:0-16066 GCA_031424515.1 Saprospiraceae bacterium | reverse complement strand
ATTTTACACTGATTTTTTAAAAAATTACGTGTGAATCAGTGTAAAACCAGTCAATATCAGTGTTATCAGTGGCTAAACGGAGCGTAGCGACTATCTGACTAAGCAATTACGATATTTCATATAAAACTCTTTGAGGGTTCAAAACCCCCAAAGTGTTAGCGCAAATACCCCCTCAGTAAAAGCGGGATTTTACCCCGTTTCGTGTATAACACGGCGGACGAGAGAGTTATTGAGGAATTAGTGGCTCCCAATATCCCAATACCTCAATCCAATTCTTGACTACCCGCCGAAGTTTTCATAAATTTTGAATTAAAAAGAACGTAAAGACCAATTAAAAACACGCCAAAAAGCACGGCAGTGAGGGAGAAATAGATGTTGAAAGGTTTCTCGGCGGTGAGAGCGATACGGATTAAAATAGTGGAGATAACGAAACCCGCGTTGCGAAAAATGAGGTCGTAAGTGCTGGAATAAATGAAGGATAGAATCAATAAAAAAACGTCCACGAATATCATGACGCTGAAAAATTCTTTGTAAAACACCCCGTTGGCGTTCGGCAAATGCGTGTTTTCGAGAAGCGAATTGTAGGATTGACCCACCCAATGCGTGAAACTAACGACCGACAAAATCAACAACAAACCGCACAAAACGACGGATGCCGATTTTTTAATATTGATAAATCGAGTACGTTTTAAGGAAGAATCTCGACCAATTTTTTTCGTTTTTTCAAATATTCGGTAGTACAAAATGGTGAGAAAAAACATCAATAATGCGCCCACGAGGTCAAGACTGATTTCTTTTAAAAATTCAAAAGTATATATATCTGGTTTGTCCAAGTCGTATTCCGCAACATCATGAAAAAAGCTTCGAATGGCAATCAAAGTGATGATTTCGTATTGTTTTCCAATAAAAATGGAGATGCTCTTGGGCAAAATGAGCACCAGAGTCAGCACTTCGTAAAACAAAATAATGCTGAAAGGGGTATAAATGGCTTTTAAATAATTGGGCGTCAAATGCGAGAAGAAGTCCGAGCCCCACGAGACATGTTTGGCTAAAAAAATCAAAAATAAATGCCCTAAAAAACCAAACAAAGCAAAATTAATAATGCCCCGTTCCACTTTTGCGACGTTGCTTTCCTTGAAAAACACATCGTACCACGTACTTAATTGCGTGAGGAGATTTATCGAACGCTTTTCGTTATTCATTCTGATATTAGAAGCCTAATTTTTCACAAAAACAATTTGCGCTAAGCAACTCACAACTTAATAATATTTAGGTCGAAATTGTTTTAGAAAAGTTACCCCCTCAGTAAAAGGCATAAAAAAAGCCGCTACTCAATGAAGAGTAGCGGCTTTTTTATATATTAATAACGGTTACCACCGCCGCCGTATCCGCCGCCGCCGTTACGGTTGCCACCGCCACCGTATCCGCCGCCGCCGCCGCCGCGATTGAAGCCACCGCCGCCACCGCCACGGTTAAAGCCACCACCACCACCGCCACTGCGGTTTTCACGTGGTTCTGCTTTCTTTACAACGATAGTGTTACCATCGATATCTGTACCATCAAGAGCACTGATAGCTGCTTGACCTTCTGCGTCATTAGCCATTTCTACGAAGCCGAAGCCTTTAGAGCGACCTGTTTCACGGTCATTGATTACGTTAGCAGACTCTACTGTGCCAAACGCTTCGAAAGCTTCACGCAACGTGTCACTGTCGGTGCTGTAATTTAGTTTTGCAACAAAAATATTCATCGAAAAAAATTAAAAAAATTATAAAATAAAATAAAAAAAATACAACTGAGAATGAGTGGAATGAAAAAGATAGGATGGAAAGTTGAAGAGAATAACTTAAACTTGAAGAAACTGACAATAAACCATCGAACTTTAAGGCTTAACAAAAGCCCTGCAAATCACTAATCGACCTAAAGGTAATCCTTGTGTTTGAATATTCCTAATTTTTTTATTGTAAAATCCATAAATATTATTTTTTTATTCCATAAATTGTTAAAAATAACAAAATGTGCACCATTTCGAGGTTCGGAATACATTGTTTGAAGGTTTTATTTTTTTAAAAGGAAATCTAACCAAGCTCAAAACCTTATTTCAATTTTTCATTATTGGCGTGTCGCTCTTTATCTCTTTTGGTTTTTTTATCGAGATTCTTCTCCAAGGCTTCGGTCAGGTCGATACCTGTTTGGTTCGCCAGGCAGACGAGCACAAAAAGCACATCTGCCATTTCGTCGGCTAAGTTTTCTTTGGCATTCTCTTCATCGTCCGATTTTTTGAAGGATTGTTCGCCGTACAATCGCGCCATTATGCGCGCCACTTCGCCCACTTCTTCCATCAAAATGGCGGTATTGGTGAGTTCATTATAATATCGGATACCGATGGTATTGATCCAATTATCGACGATTTCTTGCGTTTCTTTTATAGTCATTTTTTTTGATGTTAGATGTTAGATTTAAGATGTTAGATTTAAGATGTTAGGCATTAGATATATGCATTTTATATATCTAATGTCTGAAATCTAACGTCTAAATATCTAATATCTTATTAATTAAAACCTGCGCTGTCTTTTCCCAACTAAATTTTGTTCTTTGAATACGCCCTTTTTCTATTAAAACCTGTCTCAATCCATCATTAAAAGCCAATTTTGAAAGGGCTTTCGCAATCTCCTCCACGGATTCGGGATTGACCAAAATGGCTGCATCGCCGACAACTTCCGGCATTGAAGATATATTGGAGGTGACAATCGGAATATCGCAATGCATGGCTTCCAAAAGCGGAATGCCGAAACCTTCAAAATTAGAAACATACACCAAACCCAACGCATTTTGCATCAACGAAACGGCTTCTTCGTCGGTGACATAACCTTTAAAAATAATATCCGATTTATGTTCCGCCGCATCATAAGCCGATTTTACTGCCCCTGTCTGCCAAGCAAAACGACCACAAATCATGAGTTTTAAAGCCGAATTGTACCGTTTTTTAAATAAATCAAAAGCTTCTATCAAGTGGTGCACATTCTTACGAGGATGCACCGCACCCATATATATGAAATAATCACTTTTAAAATCTAAAATTTGATTTGGATAAAAGCCCTCCCGACAACCATTATAGCAAACCGTAATCTTATCTTTTTCAATCTTAAAATGCTCGACAATATCCTGCTTCGTGAATTCCGAAACCGTTAAAATATGATGTGCTTTTTTTAAAAAACGGGGCATGAAATAGCGATAATATACCTTATTTATCCATTTATCGCCGTCTTTGAAATGCACAAAAGCAATATCGTGCACCACTAAAACCGTCGGCACTTCCGTCCGTAAACTTAAAAAATTATCGGGCGAAATAAAAACATCCGCTTGATACTTTTTCAAAACCCGCACCACCGACCACTCAAACCACCAAACAAATAAAATCGGATGCCGAGCTTGCGGAAACAGCACCACCGGTGTCACGTTTTTACTAAAAACAAAAGAAGCATCATAAGATCGGTCAAACAAAAAAATGAACTCATGCTCAGGGTGTGCCACCGCCAAACGCTGCATCGTTTCATAAGTAAAGCGCCCAATGCCCTCTAACTTATTTTTGAGTAAAAACCTTGTATTGATTGCTATTCTCATTTTTGGTGCTTGGTTGCTGGTGCTTGGTGCTTAGTGCATTGCTCTTTGACCAAGCACTAAGCACTAACAACCAAGCACCAAAAAGCTATTTAAACCGCACTTTCTGCGTTTCTCCTTTCTTTTTTTGATAAAATGCTTTGTCGGCGATATAGCAATTGCGTTCGGATTCAGCGTGGACGACCCCCTCAGTATTGAGCCATTGAATGGTAAAAGTATGCTCCGTTTCCCCGTTTTCAGCTACCTGCTTTTTGATGTTTTTGAGCAATTCTTCGGATAGTTCAAATTTAGCATAAAGCGTTGATTTTCCGGGACGGCGAAAGCGAATCGAAGCGGATTTGTCCCACACCACATATTCATTACCTAAGCATCGAGTGAGCATAATCATATAAAACGGGTCAACCGCCGCAAACATGGAGCCACCGAACATCGTCCCGACGAGGTTGCGGGTCCAAATACTCAAACGTAATTTGAGATGCACTTCATGCGAATCACTTGACCAAAATGTGATTTTACCACCCGTCCCGAAATACATCGGATAACAGTTCATCAAAAAACGAAAACGACGGGTGCTAAAAGATTCTTTTCTATCCGTTTTTAAAAAATTAATCATGATTTATACATATTACAATTAGGCGAAAGGCTGGGTTTTAATCTTGTTTTTGATGTACGAGTCCGCTGGACTCGCCATTATTCGTTTATTATATCTTTCTACAAATGTATGAGTCCGCTGGACTCAATTTGAATTATGATATTGGGTCCAGAGGACTCGCACATTGCATGATATATTAGCTTCAATAACTAAAAACAAAACCCAATAACTGTCGCCTAATTAATACCCATTTCTATTGAAAAGTTTAAAAATCACGGCTCTTCCGATGATAAAAACGTGGTTCAATATATTCGGAATGAAACCAAAATGTTCTTTTAAAATGACATATCTATCTTTTAAGGATTGGTTATGCCGTTTTTTCGACATGCCTCCCATCAAATATTCAGAGACAATCAAGTGCGTATTGACCACACTTTTAGCCTCTTTCAAGCATTTTATCACCCAATCAATATCCGCCGCGAGATTATTCGGAATATACTGAGGGGCCAATGTTCGCCTCGGTAAAAAGGCTTGATGACACACGACCATGCCTTGATTCATGCTGCGCCAAGTCAATTTCTCGGGCAGTTTTTGAACACTCATCTCCGTACGGGTGCCTACATGGTGGCGAGCGTCGTCCACGAGCATCGTTTCACCGTACAGAATATCGGTTTCAGAAGTGGCTTGAGCAGCCATTTTTTCAAGCGTTTTAATGTCAAAAAGGCGGTCACCAGCGTTTAAAAACAGAACAAAATCCCCCGTTGCCATTTTCAAACCTTTATTCATGGCATCGTATAAGCCTTTATCGGGCGCCGAAATCCAGAGAATGGGGAACTTATCCACATACTTATTCACAATATCCATAGTGCCGTCCTTCGAAGCACCATCCACGATGATGTATTCGATATTTGGGTAGGTCTGATTCACAACGCTTTGAATCGTGCCTTCAATAAGATTTTCGCCGTTAAAAACGACGGTTATGATTGAAAAGGTCATTTAATGTATTGTTGTATTGTTGAATTGCTGTATTGTTTTGCTGTTTAGATGTTGAATTTTTGTATTTAAAAATTGTAATTGCTTAGCTATGCAGTCGCTTAAGCTCCGTTTAGCCACTGATTTTACAGATATAGACTGATTTACACTGATTTTAAAATTACTTATAAATCAGTGTAAAATCAGTGATTTCAGTGTAATCAGTGGCTAAACGGAGCGTAGGCGACTGCGAAGCTAAGCAATTACTAAAAATCATCATTTAATAAAAACAATACAGCAATACAACATTTCAATTCATTTTAAAAAATAATTCTCAAAATAGCGTTTGGAGAGCCACGAAACTGCCAAAACGCCTGTAATGGTAAAAGTATAAAAAATTGCCGTTCCTACTGAGGGGGTAGCGTTGATTAACGTTTTTTTTAATATTAAAACCGCCCCAAATATCACGAGCATTTGATACATATATATGCCGTATGAAATGTCGCCGAGTTTTTCCAGAATCGGGTGCGTCAGTTTGAAAAAACTGTTGGGATTGAGTGAAATATTCATTATCAGCCAAAGGAACAATACCCCCTCAGTATATGGCGCTAAAATGGGCGTTTGGAATATGCTCGTGAATATATAATATTGATTTTCAGTCAAATAAGCATGAAAAAATAAACGTATAAATAGGAGACTGAAAAAGATAGCCTGAGCCGGTATAGAGAAAAACCAAGCGTTTGTAAGGCTGTTTTTGTTGTTAAAAACATACAAAGCACCAAAGCCCCCGATAGCCATTAATTCAAATTTTAATGTGGTTAATATCTCTTTTAAAAGTAAAAAGGAAGGCATTTCACTGCTGTAAATCTGATAAAAAAGCAGGATGAACGTTTTAATAATAAAAACCGTTGAAATGATTTTCAAGGGATTTTTTTTAAAAAACTTAAAAAAGGGCGCCCATATCAAGTAAAAATATTCCTCCACGCCGATTGACCAAAGCGGCTCTAAAAGGTGGCTACCATACAAGGCATTGACAACGAAACTGAGAAAAAAAACAAACAAAATGCCCGCCGTAGTCGTATCGTATGGCATTTTATACTCATAATGAATGGTATTTAAAAACACAGGAATAGCGACCAAGCCGATAAAAACCATTAAAAAATAAAGTGGCCAAATGCGTTTTACCCGCCGAATATAGAATCTTTTGATGCTGACATCCTTGGTGCGTTGGATTTCTTCGAGCAATAAATACGTTATCAGAAAACCACTCAAAACGAAAAAGAATGAAACCGACAATGTACCATTTTGAAATGCTGAAAAAGACTCCAAATTAGGCAAGCTATTTTTAGCCCGAATGGTTTCGGAATGGTGCAGTAAAACGAAGAAAGCGGCAAAAAATCGGAGGGCATTCAGACCCGTAAAATATGTTTTTGTCAAAATGTTAGTCGTTAGATAATGGATATTATGGTGTTAATATTTGGGCTAAAATAAACAATGCTATCTATTTAAGTAGGCTCTTTAGAATGTAAAAAAAACTCCGCTCTGCTCCATTTTTTTTACATTTTACAGCCCGACGATAGTATCGTTTATTTCTTTATGCCTGCTTATACGCACAATGTCCTTAAAAATTACAGAAATTACGAAATTTTAAACGGAGTTTTTTACCCAAAAACTTTATTTATTTGATACTTTTGGCACTCAGAATTTATTGAAAACCGCAAAATGTAAAATTTTAAACCGGACTGCCATCAGGCAGGTGTAAAACCGCAAAAATATTAAAAGCTGTTTCCTTCGGTTTTACATTTTATATTTAAAATTTTACATTTTGCGGTTCTAAAAATTATCGTTCCGCTTTACGGGCGTAAAATTATTGAAATTAAAACAATAGAATATAAAAAATGAATACTCCTATTTTTAAAAAACTTTTACCGCATGGTATTGCGCTCGTCGTGATGATTATTATAGCCATGATGTTTTTCAGCCCTTACGTTTTTGATGGAAAGGTACTGAGTCAAAATGATATCAATCAAGCCAATGCGTCTCAATCTGAAATTTTTAAATATAAAAATGAAACAGGGCATGGTCCTCTTTGGACGGGTTCATATTTCAGTGGTATGCCCACTTTTCAAATTTGGTTGGATGGTAAAGGAAATTTGACGCGCTATGTTTTTGGGCTTTTAATGGCATTCCAACCCTTGACATCACCTTTTGGCGAAGTGCTTTTAGCTATGATGTGTATGTACTTGCTTTTGAGTGTGATGCGGGTGGATTGGCGATTATCACTTTTAGGGGCAATTGCATTCGGTATTTCAACTTTTAATATGGATATTATTGCGGCGGGTCACTCTACTAAAATGGTGGCTTTGGGTTATTCTCCGGGGATATTGGCGGGTGCCATATTGGCTTTTAGAGGGAAATATGTTATTGGTGCGTCGCTTTTTGCTTTGTTTGTGGCTCTACAAATATATGCGAATCACTACCAAATTACGTATTACACCTTCTTGATTTTAGCAATTTTTGGCGTTTCCGAATTGGTGAATGCCATCCGCACAAGCAATTTTGTGGAATTTGGCAAAGGGGCAGGAGCTTTATTATTGGGAGTAGTTTTAGGGGTTTCTGCGAATATGACCACCCTTTGGACGACTCTTGAATATCAATCAGAAAGTACCCGTGGTAAAACGGAGCTTTCAGCGGCGACCAAACAAGCCATCCAAACTAAAAATGGAGGAGCAGCTTCGAGCAATGCAGATGGTGGATTATCCAAAGACTACGCATTCGGTTGGAGTTATGGCATCGGTGAAACGATGACCCTTTTAGTGCAAAATGCTTACGGTGGTGGCTCTTCGCAAAATTGGGTAGGGACGGATGCAGAACAATTGGGACAAATGACGGGCTTATTGTATATGGGTAAACAGCCTTTTGTGGGTGTGGGTATATATTATGGTGCGATATTGGTTTTCCTTTTTGTTTTGGGGATGTTTTTAGTTGAAAATCGTTGGCGGTGGAGCATTTTTGCGGCTTCGCTTCTGATGATAGGCATTTCATGGGGTGGTAACTCGTTGATTGGCAACTTGTTATACGATACTTTCCCGCTTTTCAGTAAATTCAGAGCGCATACGCAAGCTTTGGGGTTGGGTCAATTGCTCTTTGCTTTGATGGCGATGATGGCTTTACAAAAGTTCTTTGACCCCTCAGTATCGGCGGATAAAAAGCAGAAAGCAGTGCTGTTTTCGGCGGGTATAACGGGCGTTTTATGCATTTTAGCGATGATGGGCGATACTACAGGCGGCAACGATGCTAAAATGATTGCTCAATATGGTCAGCAAATTCAGCAAGCTATGCCAAGTATCAAAGAAGCTCGCGCGGCTGTGATGAAAGCGGATGCATTGCGTTCGTTAATGTTGATACTGGCTTCAGCGGCTATTTTATGGGTATATTTAAAAGGTTTCATCACTAAAACTTGGGTAGCCGTGGCAGCGATTGGCTTATTGAGTTTTGGGGACGCTTGGATGGCATCTCGTCGGGTTATTTACGATGGAAAATTCCAAGAACCCGCAGCTGCACAAGAAGAATTGAAGCCTGCACCAGTTGACCAAATGATTATGAAAGATAAGGATTTGAGTTTCCGGGTTTTGGATTTGCGCAAAGGTTCACCTTTTGAAAATGCGAGCACTTCAATGTTCCATAAATCAGTAGGTGGTTATCACGCTGCGAAAATGATGATTTATCAAGAGATGCGTGAGCGTTATTTGGAGGATTTTCAAAAAGATAAACCGATATTGGAGCAAAAAAATATGCCTCTTTATGGCATGTTAAACGCTAAATATATCATTTTGAGTGATGAAATGAACGGCATACAACCCAATCCTATGTCTTTAGGCAATGCATGGTTTGCTAAAAATGTGAAGGTCGTTGAGAACGCCGATGCTGAAATTGAAGAAGTCGGCAATATTAATCCGCGATACGATGTCGTATTACAGAAAAAAAATGCGGAGGCCTTGGGTAATTTTACCCCTCAGTACGATTCGACTGCGAGCATCAATTTGACCTCGTATTCACCCGATAAATTGGAGTATGAATACACGGCACAAGGCGACCAGATGGCCGTTTTTAGTGAAATTTATTATCCAATGGAAAAGGGTTGGAGCATCACAATTGACGGTCAGCCTTCAAAATTTGTTAAGGCGAACTATATACTTCGGGCGGCTAAAGTGCCAGGCGGTAAGCATAAAATAATGATGGAATTCCATCCGAAATCGTACTACACAGGTGAGACAATAAGTTTGATAGCTTCGGCAGCATTATTGCTATTATTGGGTGCGGGTTTGTTTTTTTATTACCGTAAAAACGGCTTAACGGAGGTAACGACATTGCCAGAAGATAATGTTGTGGTAAATGAAAAGTCTGCGGTGAGAGTCGCATCTGAAAAAGCTAAAACTGTAGTAGATAAGCCTAAAACGTTTACAGAAAAGCCGAATGTGAAGAAGAAGAAATAGGGTAATATGGGTGTAACTAAGTTTTGTGGAAAGCTATTTAAAATCGCACATAAAATTTTGAAATTCTGATTTATACCACAATTACGTATTGGAAACCACGAATTTTCCGAATTTCCGAATTTTACCAATCTACGT
Organism: Saprospiraceae bacterium; assembly: GCA_031424515.1. Taxonomy (GTDB): domain Bacteria; phylum Bacteroidota; class Bacteroidia; order Chitinophagales; family Saprospiraceae; genus JAAFJT01. The sequence continues at coordinate 6,253 of JANPHO010000100.1, read as the reverse complement.
GTTGACCAAAAATCAAGTTTAATATCCTCAAAATTGCCCTTTAGGGCAATTTATTAGTAAAATTCGCTAAAATTGTCAACACATAGATTGGTAAAATTCGTAAATTCGTAAAATTCGTGGTTCCATACACGTAGTTGTGGCATAAATATGAATTTTAGATAATTTTCTACAATTCTTGGTTACACCCAGATAATATTGAATATTTATTTTATAAAAAGCCGAATTTGAGTAATCAAGTTCGGCTTTTTGTCAATGCTAAATTACTAATTATTAATATTTATTTTTTACAACTATTTGAATATCAGTATTTTACAATGTTTTTATTTTGTTTTTTAAAAATGCTGTTTTATATTTAACCTTTCAGAAAACGCAATAATTGAATCATACTATGCATGAAAACTTTCTCCACTATCTATGGCGGACACGCCGATTTGATACTCAAAATCTCGTAACTACTGAGGGGGACACTCTGGAAGTACTCGAATTTGGGGAGTACAACACCAATGCGGGACCTGATTTCCTAAACGCCCGCGTACGCATTGCGGATGTGACATGGGCAGGTAATATTGAAATGCATTTAAAATCTTCGGATTGGCTTCAACATGGGCATCAGCATGATGAGGCTTATAAAAATGTGGTTTTACACGTGGTATTAGATGCAGATATGCCTATTGTAGTTAAAAATAATGGAAATACTGAGGGGGTGAAATGCTTAGAACTCAGGCATCGAGTTCCAGAAGGTATTTTTAAAAAATATTGGGCTTTATTGAATAATGAGCATTGGATTCCCTGTCAGCACCATTTTTTTGAAGTGTCTGATTTGGTAAAAACGGCTTTTTTAGAGCGTTTATTGATTGAAAGATTGGATAGAAAAACCGCTGAAATAGCTGTAGCCTTAGAGCGCAATAAAAGAGATTGGGAGGAGACTTTTTATCAATTCGTAGCTCGATATTTCGGCGTGAAAGTGAACGCTGAGCCGATGGAATGGTTGGCGCGCTCATTGCCTAACATCATTTTATCGAAACATAAAAATCAGCTTTTTCAAGTGGAAGCATTGCTATTTGGGCAAGCGGGCTTACTTGAAAATGAGTTTCAAGATGATTATCCAAAGACTTTAAAAAAGGAATACCATTTTTTAAAACACAAGCATAACCTCAAACCAATTGCTACGGTGGCGTGGAAATTCTCGAGATTGCGCCCCGCTAATTTCCCGACCGTGCGATTGGCTCAATTGGCTCGTTTGATACATCAATCTTCGCATCTATTTTCAAAAGTTATTGATATACAAGAGATTACGGAAATTGAGAAGTTATTCAATGTAGAAGTGTCAGATTATTGGTTGACGCATTACGTTTTGGATACCCCCTCAGTATCGCGGGGGAAGCGATTAGGAAAAGAGACTATTGAGCTCATTATCATTAATGTAGTTGTGCCGTTCTTATTTTATTACGGTAAAAGCCGACAGGACGATAAATACATACATCGTGCTTTTGAATTTTTAAGACAAATTAAACCTGAAAGTAATACTATTACCGAGGGGTGGCATAACTTAGGCGTCTTCTTGGAATCCGCTCACCGAACACAATCTTTGATCCATTTAAAAAATGAATATTGCGATAAAAAGCGGTGCTTAGAATGTGCTATTGGTCATGCAGTTATTCGTTCTTAGAATATTGTTTCGTTCTATGGTAAGTAGGCGAGAAAAAATAAACACTGCTATCGTCGGGCTGAAAATCATACAAAATGCGGAGCAAAGCGGAGTATTTTGTATGATTTTAGAGCCGACTTAAAAAGATAGCAGCGTTTATTTTAACCCAACTACTTATAATGCATAGATTTAGTGCAGAGACAGGCGTTTAAAGCACAACTTCCCGATTTTTACTTACAGAATGATAAAATACTGAGGGATATTCATCAATTTTCAGCACGCGATTTCTATGCACAGGAACCGCCGAAATCTTTTAATATCGCCCCCTGAGCTACTAATCAGAAACCATAAGTTTTCTGTAACAGAGATTTATTTGATTTATTTTGAGAGTAATACTATTATTTAATGAATTAATACTAATTATTAAAAAAGTAATACTAATTTTGTCATTGTTCTTGTTTTATTATTTCATTTTTCAAGGCTTTGTGCAAGCAAAGCGTCTAAATTAAGTAAACAATGCCAAATCTCAGCCAATTCGTCAAAAACGTACTTCCTCCTTTTATGTACAATACAGTTGATCGTCTGATTAGAGTTCGGAAATATCCTGTATTCGATTCTTATCACAATGCTTTGGCTTATTGTTCAAAAAAAGGGTACGAAAATGAACTCTTGGTTGATGTTTTGAAATACAAAATGGAGCATTTTCTGAAAAAACAAAAAATAAATCAAGATAAAACACTGACAACTACTCAGTCTTTTACACTGCTTTCAATTACTAAATTGATTGCTTCATACCCTGATAAAGATTCTTTTCATATTTTAGATTTTGGGGGCAATTTGGGTGGACATTATCACGATTTTAAAAAAATATTTGGCAGTAGTATAAAGCTGAAGTGGGCAATTGTAGAAACTCCCGCTTTAGCCGAAGCAGGTCAACATTTTGCTAACGAAGAGCTATCTTTTTTTGATTCTATTGAATCAGCCGCTCAATTTTTGGGTAATATTGACTTGGTACACTCATCGGGTACGCTTCAATGTGTTGAAGAACCTAAGCAATACTTAGATAAATTGCTCAAATTAGATTCAGGATTCATACTTTTTAATCGGCTTGGACTCAACAGAAAAAATAGGGATTACATAACTATTCATCACTCAAAATTAAGTTGGAATGGACCTCCGGGTTTGCCACCGAATGTAGATGATCGAGTAATCAGCTATCCTTTTACTTTTTTATCAGAACAATATTTTTACCATACAATGGCGGCTAATCATCAGATAGTAGCACATTTTAATGATAATTCAGGTATTTTAGATATTCCTTCAGAAGAAATTGTTGGTGGCGGTTTACTTTTTTCTCGGCGTTAAGCACTTTGGAGTGGCGGTTTTTTCTAATATTAAGCTTTGCAGAATACGTTGTAAGCCTATTTTAAAGCTTTAAAGAATGTAGATTTTTCTCTTTATCCCTAAGGTATTTCTAAGGCTTCCAAATATATGTATGAATCATTTTAGATATTAACAAAAAAAATGAGTACAATTTTTGAAATACCTTTTTTAAGAGCGGGTAAAATGTCATACCTTTGTGACTGGAATCACCACCATACTCTAAAGGAGTCCTTTTGAGAATAAATCTGAATAATTAAATGAGAAATATCGCATTTGCATCTATTATATTAGCTACTTTATCATGTAATAAAACTGAAAAGCAGCAAACTCCGAATTCTAATGCCGTCCCCGTTAAAATTGAACTACCCAACACACCTGAAACTGTAGTACGAGCGTGGGAAGATGCGGTCAATAAAAATCAATTGAATTTTGCTCAAATGATAAGTATTGGCCCCGAATTAGCCTTTGTAAAAGCCCTCACTGAGTCCAATACAATTGAACAAACTCAGGCTTTACACTCCGAAATCGTGGATTTGAAATGTATGGAACAAGGTAACGAAACAGCTACCTGCAATTGTACCATAAAATACGACGACGGCCCCGTGGCATTTAAATATTATCTTATCCGTAATAATGGTCAATGGATGATTAACGATGTTGTTCCCGAAGAAACGGAATCAAAAAGCAACCATGTTAATCAAAAACCATCGAGACCCGTTCAGTAAACGAGTATGAAAATAGGTTTGTTTTTTGGCTCATTTAACCCTATTCATGTGGGTCATTTGATAATAGCCAATTATATGGCTACTCAAACGGATTTGCAGCAAATATGGCTTGTTGTTAGCCCACAAAATCCCTTGAAGCTCAAGAACACCCTCGCTCGTGACCGCGACAGATTGAATATGGTGCAACTTGCCATCGACGATAATAAATTGCTGCGCGCCAGTGATATCGAATTCAAACTTCCTAAGCCTTCTTTTACCATAGATACGCTCGCTTATTTAAATGAAAAATATCCCCAACACGAATTTGCGCTGATTATGGGCGGGGACAATCTGGCGACGTTGACAAAGTGGAAAAATTATGAGCAATTATTGAGGGGGTATGATATTTATGTGTATCAACGCCCTGAATATGATTTGGGTGAATTTGCCACACATCCACGCGTGCGCCTTTTTGAAGCGCCTTTAATGGAAATTTCTGCAACGTATATTCGCAAATGCCTGATAGAAGGCAAATCTATTCAGTATTTGGTGACAGATCCTGTGATGAAATATTTATTGGAGTCGAAGATTTATCAGTAAGGTTGGATGATAGATAGTAGATGATGGATGTTAGAATAATATAATTTGAACCAATTCCCAGAATCAGAATTGGTTCAAATTGTAAAAACACCCTGATTCAATTGGCTGAAAAAGCAGGAATTGCATTAGTCGCATTATGAGTGACAATCAAAGGTACGGGAATAAAATAAACCCTAAATTGACCATTAAAATTAAATGCCCACCTGTTTTCATCGCAAATAGCGTCCATTTTTCTTGAAATTTCCCATTGAAAAGCAATATAACCCATCGCCCGAAGGTATTTTTTAACTTCGAGTGTTGACGTGCAGCCATAAATGGCGATGAGGTGCTCGGCGGCATTTTTAATCGTGTTTTTACGTGGCTTTTTACCGAAAAGAATCTTGAACATAGCTTTTTAGTTTTTAAAAGTGATAGAATAGGAGTTAGTAGTTGCTATTCATTTTAATCGCCCGAAAAAAAATATTTAACTACTCATTATTTAATTTCAACAATATATTTCACGGTGCATTGTGCTTCGTTATATACGATAAATTCATTATTTATAAGGTCGGCACCACCTTCAGCGAAAACGGAATCGTAGTATTTACCTCTATCTTTAAGGCGTTCTTCAGTAAGTTGACCGCACCACGGCTCATGTTTTTTGATGCGCAGTTGATTGCCTGTGTGGACTTCGTAAAGGGCTAAATAGGCTTTATTGGAGCGTCCGCCCGACCAAAACGAGCCATTGAGTGAAGAATAATTGAGTGACTTTTGAAATTTATCCGCGAAGTATAATCCGTAGCCGAACATTTTACCTGTTATCACGGCATTGGCAGGTCTCAATACTAAGCCCGTTTTTAGGATAGATAACCAGTTTTCGTTGCGGCTGCCGTGCCAAAAGAGTGTAGTTTGAGGTACTTTTGTTTTTGAAATAAATTGAGTGAATTGTTTTTCGGTGCGTAAATTGCTGATTTTGAATGCTTTATGAAACTTACTACTGTTGTCACCCATCATTTTTTTAATCAATTTGATGGTTTGGGCATCCGTAACTGAATCAACCGCCAAACCCATATTGGCGAGCACATCCACGGGTTTGAGGGGTTCGTTGGTGGCATTTTCTTTTTGCTGTTCGTTGATTTCTACCTGTCCGCGCATGACATCGAGGGTAGCTTGTTCCTCGGCAAGTTGTTTTTCGATGGTATCTATTTCAATAATTCCTTGAATGAGATGGTCTCTTACATTCGACATTCGGCGCGGAATAATGGTGAAAAGCTCAATGATTTCCTTATTAAAATCATCCTTATTCATGCCTTTTTTAACCATATTGACCAATTTATCCAATAAAATTTGGGCTTCGGCAACTTGCTGGCGCGTTACTTTATCCGCTGTAACCACGTAATTGTGGCTGATACTTTGTTGTGCATATTGCATCAAATCGTGCATCAATTGGCGCACCATTTCGCAGGAAATACTATCCAATTGGGTCTCTTTTTGAGTGCCACCGATGGCAAAAAGATGTGTTTGGTCTTTGTAGCCTTTGCGGGTTTTTTCTCGAATTTTAGTCTCCCATTCAGTTATGGGGTAGCTCACGGTTGCGCCTTTCGTGCCCACTCGTCCATATATAACATTGAAAGTACCATCGCTATTTTCACTCATATCATAAAACTTATTATTGTTATCGGGCGATACCATAATGAGTTTTGCGGAGCGCAAAGGCACTTGTTGTTGGGTTGCGGAGTCATTAATTGTGCCATCTACTGAGGGGGTGCTGATGGGTGGAGTAGGTGCGTTGTTGGATTGTGTTATGGCTTGAAGGTTGGACGCTGCTTGGGCAATGGCAGAAGGGGATTTGGGAGCGATGAGGTTTTGAATCCAGTTGAGCATGACAAATTGTTTTAATTTAATATCACTAATTTGATTTATTATGAAGCAAAGTTAT
>JANPHO010000099.1:0-3274 GCA_031424515.1 Saprospiraceae bacterium | reverse complement strand
GGCTCCGATGCGTTGGGCGGCACTATTCAGGTTTTTACAAAAAATCCTGAATTTTCAACTGAAAAAACGTGGAATGGGCGCCTTTTAGGTAGAGTTATGACACAAGGTATGGAGCAAACGGGACGGGGTGAATTAGGCTTTTCAAATAAAAAAGTAGCAATTACAGGTGGTTTAAGTTATCGCAATTTTGGCGATTTGGTGGGCGGTGATACTACGGGCAAACAGTCCCCAAGTGGTTATAAAGAATTGGATTTTGATTTAAAATCACGGTTTTTACTCTCAAAAAACGCTATTTTGACCATTGCACACCAAAATGTGAAGCAATCCAATGTACCTGTTTTTCATAAAGTACGATTGGAAAATTTTGCAGTAAATGAATTTGACCCACAAACCCGACAATTATCCTACGCACGTTTGGATTATGAAACCGAAAATCCATTTTTTAAAAAAATATACCTCATCACCTCGCTTCAAAATACGGAAGAAGGGCGCAATAGTCGTAAAAATGGCACTTCGATTTTAAGGGTTGAAAATGATAGAGTGCGGTCTTTGGGCTTGTCACTCAATATTTTATCTGAAAAGCCCCCCAGCCCCCAAAGGGGGAGTTTTGGCTATACTGCTAATTCGGGCATTGAAATTTATGATGATTTTGTAAAAAGTAGCCGCGTGGATATTGATGAAAAAACGAATATTTCAAGCCAAAAGAGAGGTTTATATCCCAATGACTCTAAAATGACGAGCTTTTCGGCTTTTTCAATTCATAATTATACTTTGAATAAATGGCAGTTCACTTTGGGTGGGCGTTTTAATGGTTTTAATATTCAAGTCAGTGATGAAACGGTGGGGAAAAGCACTTTGAAACCATCTGATTTTGTTTGGAACGCTTCGATACTGAGGGGGGTAACGGATAATTTAAATGTGTTCGTCTCAGCAAATTCCGCTTTTCGTGCGCCTAATATTGACGATTTGGGTACTTTGGGCATCGTGGATTTTAGATATGAAACACCCAATTTTAATTTAAATCCCGAGAAATCATACAATACTCAATTGGGGTTTAAATATAAAAATGAACGTTTACAGGGCGAAACCTATTTTTACAGAAACGAATTGCGCAATATCATTGCCAGAGTAAAAGTTGATTCGCAAAAGGTACAGGGCTACCCACTGTATAAAAAAGAAAACGTAGAAAAAGGCTATATTCAAGGCATTGAAACGGCGTGGAAATGGGAAATACTGAGGGGAGTAAATATTGAAACAGGCATCACTTACACTTACGGTCAAAACCTAACTAAAAATGAACCCATGCGGCGTATTCCACCATTAAATGGGCGTTTCGCCTTAAATCTCAATAAAAAACAATGGTTTTCAAGTTTTGAAATAATAGGTGCAACGAAACAAGACCGCCTTGCACAAGGCGACAAAGATGATAACCGTATACCCAAAGGCGGCACACCTGCTTGGGCAGTTTTTAATATATATGGTGGTTATTCTTTTAAAAATTTAAGCCTCAATTTGGCCATTCAAAACCTTTTGAATGAAGATTATCGCACGCACGGGTCAGGGGTAAATGCTGTAGGAAGGTCAGCGGGATTAAATTTAAATTGGCAGTTTTAAAGATGATTTAAAATACTGTTTCATTAAAAACGCCATCTCAATCCCAATTCTGCCGCAGTTGAGATATTGACATTTTGCTCCAAAGGCTTGTAAAAAGGGGTTACAAATTGTGCTCGTAAGCCTATAAGGGCATCTATATTGGGCGAGATTTGCCAACCCATATTGATACGACCTTGAATTGCCCAACGGTTGATAACGGAACCATAGTCTTTGACTGTTTTCCAAGCACCGTTTTCATAGATTTGATATTGGTCGTCTTTCCACGCGAATTGTTTCCCAAAACCGAGTCTTGTGCCAAGTATTAAACGTTGCCAAAAACGGTGTTCGTAGCCAATTTCAGTGATGATTGAACCACCCAAATCAACGTATTTGTACTTAAAATACTGTAATTCGATTGTTTGAAACCATCTATTTTTTAAGCTTTTATTCCAATTGCGTTCAATGCTAACTGAAAAATTGGGGCGAAAGAGCCCCCTCAGTAAAGGCTCTGGCGTTTGGTCTTCTCGAATGCCGAGAAATGGATAGCGCATATCAGCAACCGATGCGGTTACAGCCCAACGCTTTGTTGTGTCTTGAGCATTGATTTTGAGGATAGAAAAAAAGAGAATTATTGCTATAATTTGAAATTTCATTTTTATTGATTTAAGTTTTAACCGTTCTATTTTTTTACATAATACCCAAAAATGATGTCCATTTCATCCTCAGTCGTCAATCCAAATATAATTTCTTTATCCGTTGTATTATTGAAAGTGACAACTGAGCGCAAACCTTCCCCTTTTTTTAGTTGCAAAGCAGGTGTAAAATCGAGCACTTTGGGGTGTTCCCAATCAGTTTCGGTAAAAATGGTTTGCCCGTTGCGAGTGCCGCCGACAATCTGAATCTCAAATTTTTCCATGCGGGCGTGCGCGTGTGAAGTGAGAGAAACGATTTCGACATCCGTATCAAATAGAAAATCTTTGGTTTCTACTTTTCGGGTTTTTGCGGGTATTTTAATGTCAAAATTGTATAAATCAAGCGGTTTACACACTTTTTGGATTTGCGAACGGGGTTTGGTGTACATATTTAAAACAACTTCACCATATCGGGTTTGATTTGTTAAATTAAAATAATGGGCATTTAAATCAAAAGTCGCATTGGCTTCAATTTCCAAACCATAACCTTCAGGCAAATTATATTTATACTTCGTGCCACCTGGCGACAACATAATGTATTGCGATAAAGCCATTTGGCTGAAAACATTAGAATACCGATTGCCATTTTTATCGTAATACCGAATATCACGCAAACGCCCAACGGGAGGCAAATTCTTTTTATCTTCAAAACCGTAAACCAATAAATGATGGCTACCAGAGCGCATAAAAGTTTCAAAAGAGGTGACATAAATCGGTTCTGTATTACCCACATCTTGGCGGATAAAAAACTCTCGATTGGTTTTGGGGTCAATCGGGAACTTTGGAATCCGCATTTGATAGCCCAATTGTTTGGGTAAAAAAGGTGGATTAATCCACGTTTCCTCCTGCGGCGATTTGTTTTTCAACAATTCCACATCAGCCACTTTGCCCATTTTAGGTGCACCTGCCGCGATCCATGCTTCAATAAAATCCACCTCGCCTTGACTGAGGGGGTCACCACCCAAAGGCATCAAAGCGCCAAATGTGCG
>JANPHO010000098.1:0-13187 GCA_031424515.1 Saprospiraceae bacterium | reverse complement strand
CTGAATATGTAAAATCTACACCAATTCAGGCTCGGGCAATAACTTCTGGACTGTATCTTGAAGGTCCTCGTTTTGAATACTTATTTCACAATGTGGTAAAGTGAAATAAAATCTACTGCCTACATTTAGCTCCGATTCTGCCCAAATCGTACCTCCTTGCTTTTCAATAACGCGTTTACATATTGCTAAACCCATTCCGTTCCCTTCATCTTTCTTGGAGTTGAGGCGCTGAAAAATACCAAAAATGCGGCTGTTATATTGGGGTTCAAAACCAATACCATTGTCTTTTATTGTAAAAAGATAGTCTTTTGCTCTGATATCCAGACTGATATTGATAATCGGTGCGCGATTAGGATGAGCATATTTTATGGCATTACCGATTAAATTTTGGAAAATTTGACCAAGCATTAACCTATTCGTATGAATTGTGGGCATGTAAGTCCTTATAACTTCAGCGTTACCATCAGATATAGTAACAGCCAAGTTTTGTAAAGTTTCTTTCAAAACCTCATTCACATCCACTTTTTCATTAGGCAAAGCCCTTGTACTCCACCTCGAATACTCCAACATGTCTCGAATGAGTGCACTCATGCGTTTAGCACCATCAATTACGAAATTAAAATCAATATCCGCTTGTGGTTCGTTGATTTTAGGCAAATACTTTTTCTTTATTATTTGAGTAAAACCCGTAATCATTCTCAAAGGCTCTTGCAAATCATGAGAAATTACGTAGCTAAACTCTTCCAAAGCTTCATTATGGACTTTGAGTTGTTGCGTAAATTCTCTCAACTGCATATCATTTGTTTTTTCTACGGTAATATCATTCAACATCGCTATCAAAAACTGCTTATTATCAATCTCCATAGGTGCTAATTTTACACGTACCCACAACTGTTGACCCGCTTTGTTTCTAATTCTCTGTTCATAAATCCGAGACCGGTTGGCATAATCTAAAATATCTTCCTTTCGTATCAAATCCTCTTTCTCAACTAAATTATGAATACCGATATCAAAAAGCTCTTTTTCTGAATAGCCTAAAAAATCTTGGATAAATTTATTGGATTTAAAAGGTTGGTAGTTGGTATCGTATAAAATAATTCCTGTGGGTACATTTTCAAAAATACTCCTGAACCATGCCTCTTTTTGCGCAATTAAAAACTCCCTGTTCTGTAAATCTTTTACGGCATCTAATTTTAAAGAAAAAATATAAAAACCAATGCCAAACAATGCCAAAGAGGTCGTTACGAGAAAATATTTATTCTCAAAGGTGATTGGGCTAAAAACAATGAGACTTTGAAGATAAATAATCGATAAAACAAAATATAAAAGCATCATTCGCTTATTCTTAAACATACCCATCAAGGCAAAAGTCACAATCAATGCAAAGGCAGAATCTTTCATATTGAAATGATTCAGATAAGCAATTGTGGAAACCATGATAGAATAAATGAGTGAAAAAGCGTTACCAACTTCATTTGCCCACACTTTGAAAAACCTAACGTGATATGAAGCAACAATACTTGAAATCTGGATAATAATGAGAATGTTCCGAGCCAATATATGGTCAGGAAGTATATTATTAAAAATAAGATTAAGAATAGGAATAATAAATAGAACTGTAGTCCCGATAACTGTACCAATGCGAAAGTCAACTACATCGTAACCATCAGCGTTAGCAACGGTGATTTGTTTTAATTTCTCAAAGTATTTATTAAAATTCAGCATAATCGGCTTTTAATATATAAATAGTAATAATACATCAATACGCTTTATGCCACAATTTAACAAACACTATTTTAAAAATGAATTATTTTCATAATATTTATCCCAATACCCATTAAAATACCTTAATATTTGTAGGTGACAAAGTGAAATTAAATTAAAATGTCATTTATTTATCCTGAAAACAAAAAAGAGTAAAGCACCTTGTTATGTTGCTCTACTCTTTGATATATACTTATTTTGGAAATTTTATCTTCCTAATACTTTTTTCATCGTTGCGCCAATATCAGCAGGTGAACTCACCACGTGAATACCACACTCCGATAAAATACGCATTTTAGCTTCCGCTGTATCCTCATCGCTTCCTACAATCGCTCCCGCATGACCCATTTTACGACCTTTCGGTGCAGTTTGACCAGCAATAAAGCCCACTACAGGTTTTTTATTACCCGTTTCTTTTATCCAACGTGCGGCTTCTGCTTCCATTCCTCCACCGATTTCGCCGATTATAACGATAGCTTCAGTTTCAGGGTCATTCATCAAAAGTTCAACCGCTTCTTTAGTTGTAGTGCCTATAACTGGGTCGCCGCCTATTCCGATTGCAGTAGTAATGCCCATTCCCGCCTTCACAACTTGATCAGCGGCTTCATAAGTCAATGTTCCTGATTTTGAAACAATGCCGATAGTGCCTTTTTTAAATACAAAACCCGGCATAATACCTACTTTTGCTTCTTCTGGAGTAATGATTCCGGGGCAGTTAGGGCCAATCAATCTACAATCTTTATTTGAAATATATGCTTTTGCTTTAAGCATATCTTGAATAGGTATCCCCTCAGTAATACACACTATAACTTTGATTCCTGCCTCTGCCGCTTCCATGATAGCATCTGCCGCAAATTTTGGAGGAACAAATATAAGAGTTGTATCAGCTTTAGCTTTTTGAACAGCATCTACTACTGTATTAAAAACCGGAAGTCCAAGATGTTGAGTTCCTCCTTTTCCAGGTGTAACACCACCAACGATATTGGTTCCGTAAGCCAAGCACTGCTCAGCGTGAAAAGTTCCTTCTTTACCTGTGAAACCTTGAACAATTACACGAGAATTTTTATTAACTAAAACTGACATATTGATTTGTTTTAATAAAATTTCATTTTTTACGGCAGCAAAAGTATATAGTTTTCTATATATTTTTATCAAAACTGTCTCTATTTTTTTAGAAAAAAAACCGCCGTGAGAGGCCCCTCAGTATTGACCCTTTTTTAAGCCTTGAAACGGGTAAATATTATAACAAATCTTTTAAAAAAGAAACGGCTACCCTTTTTTCAATTGGGTAGCCGTTTCTTTTTTTAAAAATATCGATTTTTAAGATTTTCACTAATTTCATATACTCCTTTATTTCACTTTATCCGCTTTTTCAATGATAAAAACATCCTCATCAGCTGATTTCATGTAATAATGCTCTCTCGCAAATTTTTCTTTATTATTTTCCATATCAATGCGTTCTTGCTGCACTTCCAATAGTTTTTTCTCATAAAAACTTTTATCCACTTCAAGCCTTTTTATCGCTCTTTGCAGCCTATATTGAGCAAATATATTGGCTTTATCGAAAAAAAGCATGAATAAGATAAAGACTATTAAAACCAAATAGAATTTATTTCGGATTCCCTTCGGCAAACGATTCAGCAAGGGTTTTAATGGATTGACAACTGTGCGTGTAGTACTTTTAGACATTTTATGATAGAATTATAGTGTACTTTGTTTTAAACAACAATCAAAATTAGTGATTATTTATAAAATAAAAAAGGTAAAGTGCATATTTACACTTTACCTTTAAATATTTTTCAAATTGACTTAAAACGGATTAACCCAATAATGCTTTACCAGGATAAACAGCCATTGAGCCCAATTCTTCTTCAATGCGGAGCAATTGATTGTATTTTGCTATCCGGTCGCTACGGCTTGCCGAGCCCGTTTTGATTTGTCCACAGTTCAACGCCACGGCTAAGTCAGCAATTGTAGTATCTTCTGTCTCGCCCGAACGGTGACTCATGATACTTGTATAACCATTGCGGGTAGCCAAATTCACAGCATCAATTGTTTCAGAAAGCGAGCCAATTTGGTTCACTTTTATCAAAATTGAGTTAGCAATATCATTATCAATACCTTGTTGCAAACGGTCAACATTGGTAACAAAAAGGTCATCACCTACTAATTGTACTCTATCGCCAATTTTAGCAGTCAATGATTTCCAACCGTCCCAATCGTCCTCAGCCAAACCATCTTCAATACTCAGAATTGGATATTTATTAGCCCAATCAGTCCAGAAAGCAACCAATTCGTCGCTCGTCATTTGCTTGCCACTTGATTTTTTGAACACATACATGCCCGTTTCAGCATTGTACAATTCACTCACCGCAGCATCCATTGCTATCATCACGTCTTCACCAGCTTTGAAACCAGCTTTCTCTATCGCGGTTAAAACCGTTTCAATCGCTTCTTCATTGCTTTTGATATTTGGTGCAAAACCACCTTCATCACCTACGTTAGTAGAATAACCTTTCTTTTTCAAAACATCTTTCAATGCATGAAATATTTGAACACCCATTCTCAATCCTTCTTTGAAAGATTCAGCACCCACGGGCATAACCATAAACTCTTGAAAATCAATGCTATTATCAGCATGCTCGCCACCATTAAGGATATTCATCAAAGGCACCGGCATAACGTGAGCATTCACACCACCTAAGTAACGATAAAGCGGTTGACGACTTTCCTTAGCAGCTGCTTTGGCAATGGCTAAAGAAACACCTAAAATAGCATTTGCACCTAATTTGCCTTTGTTGGGTGTACCGTCCAAATCAATCATTAATTTATCTAATGACCTTTGCTCGAACACATCATAGCCAATCAGTTCATTACAAATAATATCGTTCACATTTGAGACAGCTTTCGTCACTCCTTTACCCAAATAACGGCTTTTATCGCCATCTCGCAACTCTACTGCCTCATGCGTACCTGTTGAAGCACCTGATGGCACAGCGGCTCTGCCGATTGCCCCGCCTTCTGTCATTACTTCAACCTCGATTGTCGGGTTGCCACGAGAGTCTAATATTTCCCGCGCTTTTACATCAATGATTTCGCTCATTTCAATTTGCTTTTAATGTAACTATTTTTTAAAATGTTTGATACATATCAAAATTTATAAGTTCTTACCCCCTCAGTCATGCTTTCAGCTTGATAAAGCCAAAGGCATTATATTTTTAATAAAAATAATTTTTTGGCGGTGAAAAGAGGTTGTTATTTGGATTGGACGGGCAAAGATACATTTTTACAATTAATTGATGGAGAATTGACCCAAAAATTTAAAATCAAAAATAGTTCCTATTCTTTCTGCCCGCAAAATGGCATTTCCTACTTTGATTATTGAAAAACTGGAACTTAACCCAATCAAAATCAAGTGGCTATATGATGCTTATCATTCCGTTTTGGGGGGAGAAAGTATAGATTGCACATGAATTTTCACAAATCCTTCCTTTTAGGATTTTTTTTTAATTATTGTTTAAATTTCATAAAAATGAAAAATGTCACATCTCTTTTAATTGCATTTTCAGCAACACTTTTTTTTGCGTGTAATGCACCCACCAATGTATCAACTTTATTAAAAGATGATGCACAACGCAAAATGGTCATTAGCGAAATAATGGCAAACAGTGATTACCAAGCACAAATGATGGATTCAATGATGTCAGGTAAAATGATGAAGTCTGAAGCGCACATGAAAAAAATGATGAGCGATACAGCCATGCACCATAAAATGATGGATCACATGATGGCTATGATGGAAAAAGACACAACCATGTGTAAAAATATGTGCGACAAAATGATGGGTAGCCCCCAAATGAAAAGCATGATGCAAAAAATGATGCAGCACGATAACAAAGATATGATGAAAGATAAGCATTCAATGATGCAGCACGATGAAAAAAATAAGAAGTAATACTTTCCCATTAATTTTACTAAAAAATACCCCTTAGTAATATCATTTACTGAGGGGTATCTTTTATCTAAAACCTTTTTTAAAATCCTAAAATATCGACCAAACCTTTCATGATGCAGATTGCCCCAATCGAGGTTAGCACGTACATGGGTATGATAAAAGATTTATCCTCTTGAAACAAAACAAAATTGATTCCGAAACTAATAGCCATGGACAACACCCCTGCGCCTAACCATTTAGAGCCTCGTTGAAAAAGACGGTTATTTTTTTCTTTTGAAATGATATCTGGGGTGGCGATATTCAAATCTGAAATTTGTTGAGATGCACTTTTCTCTTGCGTTGAGTTTTGTAAATTTTCCATTTTCAATGATTAGTTAGTCAAATAAAAATAACACGTAACCAGTGAAATTAAATGTTGAATTGGATACTCTTTTTAAATAAAAACAATAACATCGCAAATTATATAAATTCTGCAATTTTGACAAATAATAAAATAATAATTTAAATTATTTATCAAAACTGGTTTATTATTCTATCTGTAATCAATATTTTCAACAGGTTAAAATTGAGTTATAATTAAAAAAATACCCCTCAGTAATGATAGCCAATACTGAGGGGGTCTTATATTTTTAAAAAAATGAAATCTATCTCATTAACGTCAAATCACCTTCTATGATTTCGATGGCACCGTCCAGATATTCCACTTCAACGAAATAAGGATAAATACCTGGTTGCACCTCTTTTCCGTTCAACTTACCATCCCAACCAAAGGCAGGATTATCAGTTTTGAAATTCTGGTACATACACATCCGTTCCCCCCATCGGTCAAATACTTGGAAGTTTTTAATATTTTTGACCACTTGACTGCCAAATATCATAAATATATCGTTTACCCCATCATTATTCGGCGAAAATGAATTCGGTATGAATACTGGTCTATTTTTATCCAATGAAACGGTGATATTACCCACTGCTTTACAACCACCAGTGTCAATAACCGTGACACTATATATGGTTCTGCGCACGGGGCGCACCCATTGTTGCAAGCATGACGAGTCCTTTTTACAAAGCGAATCCGAATACGATGACCAAATAACTCTTTTCACATTAGGTGTATTAACGCCTACCGAAAGCAAGATACTATCACCTAATTTGATAGTAGTGTCAAGTCCCATCGAAACACCAATTTGTCTATCTTGAACAATATTGAAAGATGAATCCGCTACGCATCCACTGGCATCTTGAACATAGATTTTATAAGCCCCCGCATTCAAATTGCTGAAAGATTTGCGCTGTGTATAAACTTTTCCATCCAATGAAAACAAATATGGCGAAGTACCACCTTTTACATTGCTGATATTTATTGAGCCATTTTGCTCTCCATAACAAGTAGGTTTTTTAGTAGTAAAATCGATGGCATTAGGTCTCGCTTCATTTCTAATCACTTCAACCGAATCTACTGCTGCACAACCTGTTTTTTCATTTTTAGCAATAAAATAATACACCCCAGGTTGGTCAACTACCGCATTGATAGTGGTTTCACCCGAAACTATATTCCCAGGGCTTGCAATCCACTCATACACCAATCCGACTCCCAAAGTAGAACCTCGAGCACTCAGATTAACGGTTGGATGATAACAATCAATGGTATCAGATGCAAAAGCATTGGCAATAGGGACATCTACTTCCCTAATGACTCTTATGGAAACCGAGTCGGAACATCCATTTCTATTATCAGTAATGCGCAATTGATAAAGCCCTGAGCTATCCACTTTTGGCTGTAGTGTGGTAGAATCTGATTTGAAATGCCCTCTTTGAGACGAAGTCCACTTGAATTGATAACCAAGCCCATTGGACGAGGACAGTGAATTGAGCGTCACTATGGTGTCAATGCAGTTCAGTTTTTTAGCGGGCTCTATGAATACGGTTGGCAAAACTCTATTTTCTTTGACTCTTATACTATCTGTAGCAATACAACCATTGCTTAATTTGGAAACTATCAACTCGTAAGTACCGCCCTCTGCGGCTAAAGTTGTTGGGTTGCCGTCATATGGAACGCCATTGTACAACCACAAAAATATGATATTGTTATTTGGAAGTGACGATGCTCCGTCCAAAGTAATCGTATCTCTTTTACACGTCAAACTATCCACAATCGGTTGAATAATAGCCCGTGGGCTCGTGGTATCCACTGAAATAGTTACTGAATCTCTCGCAGAACACCCGTTTGCAGTCGCCGTGATGATATAAATATCGGCTTGACTAACCTCTTGTTGAGGCGCATTGCCACTTAATCTTCCACCTACACTCGACCACTGGATAGAAACTCCATTGGATACAGGTGTATTTTCACCAATTGTGATAATGGGATTAAAACAGGTAATCGTCCCATCTGGACCTGCACTTATGGTAGGTATTGACTGTAAATTAACAGTAACAAATGCCGTATCAGGTACACATTTTGAGCCAGTAGCAGGGTTGATGATGTATCTGAATCTATATGTTCTTGCCGCTTGACTGCGCGTACGGAAAGTATTGGTAGTGCTGTTAAAAGCACCACCAGTAGAAGCTGTTGAAGAAGTCTCAGCCCAAGTACCGCCGGCGGATGCCCCCCTCAGTAAAGTATTCAAAATTAAAGTCGTATCAATACCACTGCATATAGTGAGTGCAGTATCAGGTCCCGCAGCCACAGGTTGAAAAATGGTAAAATTGACTGTTTTATTTAAATTAATTGAATCAATACAGTTATTGGCATCTCTTATTGAAAACAACCTAAAATTGGTGTTTTTAATGGGACAATAAGTAAGTGATGATGTACCAACTAAGCCCCATGTGGTATCCCGCGATGTTGGGTCTGATAATTTTGCCGTTATCGAAAATGGAGACCTTCCCGTGAGGGTAAAACTTAAAGTAGCACAAGAACCTTTACATAAAACAGAATCAGAAACAGCCATAACAGCCGTAGGTTTTCTATTAAAAACTACTTGAACCTGACGTGCCGATGATGAACTGAAACACGGATCAGCCAAATCTACTCCCGTTGTCGTTTTATTACCCGCAATAGCTGAAATGTAATAAATTGTACCATAAGTCATGCTGTTTAGAAAGCCAAAAGTCGGAAATCTATTGCGCGCAAGAATGCCCGTTTTAGGGTCACCAGTATGCAAAACGTATTGTAATGTATCATCGGGCTCTAAACTTGAGCTACCTAAATAAACCGCTCTCGCGGAATCACCTTCGCATATTGTCAGAGTTGCCGCTTGCATAAAACCGGCATTGGTAGCACAAGTAGTACAAGCTTGAGTACCCTGAACAAGGGTTGAAGCACAATTTGACCTATCTTTCACTTCAAAACTATAATTACCGGGAGTGAACCCGACGGATTGAAACTGTCCGTTGGTCACTGTACCTGCAATATTATTGGTACCGCTGTAATATACATTATAAGGTGTAGTTCCTCCCGAAATACCAAATCTTACAAATGCTTGATTGCGCGTAGCGTTACAACTATCTTTTATACTGCTGTTCACTATCTGAGGAACTGGTGCAAAAGTAATGGCAACAGTATCCGCAACCGTACAAGTCGCTTTTGTTTCAGTCCACGCAAAACGATAAACACCCGCATTATTCACTGTTACAGTTGTGCCAACTTGATTGGAGTTTTGAAAACCGGCTACTCCAGGATTACCTGCCACACTTGACCATGTACCCGTTCCGCCACCACTAATGGCACTCAAAGAGGTTGAAAGCCCACAAAGTGATGCATCAGGTCCCGCGCTAAAGTTTGGAAAAGTTGTTATATCTATTACTAAATCACGAGGGACACTCGTAAAACAGGAATTTTTACCAACTACCCGCAAGGTATCCCTCGTGGCTGTTCCGAGCCATTTGATTGTGATATTATTGGTTCCTTGTCCGCTTATGATAGTACCACTCCCCCTCAGTAAAGTCCAAATTAAAGAGTCCGCTTTGGGAGGATAAGACGCCAAAGTATAAGTATTATTGGATCCTTGACAGACCGCGTTGGCTCCATTTATCAAAAACGGTTGTGGAGGAACATCAGCCGAACCAACACCGGATATCCTGATGCGCAAGGTATCATAATAGATTTTAAATCCCGATTCAGGTTTACCTTTTATGATAACTGAATCTTTAATCACTACGGCAAAGCTATCGGCTGTAGTCGTTGTCAAGCGATTTCTACTCGCATAATAGCTAAAAGAGCCATTACTATTGACCAAATACCAATCATAAACTGTATTATGAACGGTATTCGCACACGAGTCAACTTTATTTACACTAATTACCCCACTGTTACAGCTCAATCTTAATGTAGTAGGATTAAACGCGTGGGTCATCAAAGCGCTATAAATAGTATCACCACTACTCGCTAAAATAATATTACAGTTAGTAGCCGATACACTATAAGTCGTTCCACCCAATACGATGGATTCACCCGGTTTTAAAAAATATGCTCGAGCAGCAGCTGTTTTTGCTAAGCGAGTAACCCCTATTTTATAACTCGTATCGCAATCAGCCGCACTTCCGCCAGGTCTTTTATACCTAAAAGTATCTGTTGTAGTCGTCGTTAAAGGCGTAGGGCCATAACTGTAGACCACATCCAATACCGATTTACTCTCCCCAAAACTCAAAGTTAAAGGAGGGAGAGTTATCCGAGTAGTATCTGAAATCTGTAAATCAATGTTTTTTATGGGTCCATTGGTACAGTTATTCTTATAATTCGCTTGAATATTACCTAAAAATACTGGTGGACTAATATTAAAAGAGACAAAACTGTCTTTTGAACTGATGATACTTGGAGGGTCACCATTCACCGAAAGGCTAAAAATATATTCATTAGCGTTGCCATTTTTGGGTACCGAAAACTTAGCGGAAGTGGCATTGATACAAATATCCAAAGGCCCATAAATAGCAGTTGGAGCAGTCAAATCGCCAGTTGCAACTGTCTGAATCGTCCCTTGTAGCACTGCAATATTGTAATCACATTGGCTACCACTGAATCCATCCACTAAGATATAATAGGTTTGACCAGTCACCAAGCCCGTTGCCAATACATTACCTGTACCCGTAGCGGTTGTCAAACTGATACAGTTCGAGACAAGCTTAAAAGCAGCAGTATCTTTGCAATCCGTGGTAGAGAAAATAGCGGTCTGAAAGCCACTTGACCCTACACCACAATTCAAATAATTGAATCGCAATTCAAGGGTGGCGGTTTGAGCTACAAACCTGAACCAACTCGGCCCATCCATTTCACCGCAAAAACCTTTAGGCTTAGGGTAAGGGACTTTGGTCAGATCGGGCAATTGGATTCTATTTGAATAACCATTTAGCTTTGAAGTACTGCAAAATACATTTGCGGAACAAGCATTATCAACAGCAGCTGGATCTTGAGCTTTAGAGTCGGTTATTAATACAATCAATAAAGTAAAAAGGAGAATAAATCTTTTTATCATGTCGTAACGGTCAGAGTTTTCGCAAAAATAGGCAATTGAACTATTAGGAGGATGACTTTAACTTTTTTTATTAAAAATAATCATACTAAAGCTCAAATTACTGAGGGGGTCATATGAGTTGAAGTAGAGAAATATCATTAACGGTTTTTCCAACTCAGAACGTATTTCCTTACCTGCAAATTTTGTTCCTACCCTAATATTTGTAGAGAATAATGAAATATTTAATCTTTTATTTTTAAGATTGTATTTTAAAAGATGCTTTTAAACCTGAAAACGCTGTTTTGGAATTTAAATAAGGAATTACTTCTTCTACCTGCAAAATAAAAAAGTAATTACTCAAGTTTAGGCGATAAAATACTGAGGGGGTAAGTTTTTGACAGGTTGATACTCAAAATTGAACGCTAAAAATTGTATTTCGTTTTGTTTTGAGTAATTATTTAAGTGGTAATGAGTATTTAGCAGTCAATTTTAAGCCTAAGTAATACACTGAAAATCAAGCAGTTAACTTCGTTATTAGTTAAATTGTAACCTCCCATTTAATGACAGGACTTATTATCAATAGTCCATGCGTTTATCGTATTACCTGTTTTGTATTTCGGTGCCGAAATATTATTTCGATTAGTTTTTAAAATTAAATTTTTATTTCATTTCATCTTCTTTTACAGTTGCTTTCAAAACTATATTTTGGCTCTTGAAAAACAAAATACGTAATACAAAAAACGCACAGACTATTGATTATGGTCCTTGTTGATATTTAGCTTTTTTATGTCTTTAAAAGTGAGCTATACACTAAATACTGAAAGAAAAGAGCTCATAATGATTCTTTTGAATGGCTAATGATTTTATAATTAATTACCAGTGAATTGAGTTAAATGTCATAAATTACACATTTTAGCTATGATTATCAAGGCTGTTGTATCCTTAGCACCAATTTTATTAAGCATATTTTGACGATGATTATTAACAGTTATTTTACTAATAAAAAGAGTATCTGATATTTCTTCTGTTGTTTTACCAAGCTTTATCAATGATAATATCTCACTCTCTCGTGTAGAAAGAATGTCTCCTCTTAAAATATCACCCATTTCAGAATGATATGCTATTACTTTTTTAGGTTCTACATCACAAAAGATTCTAACCCAATAATGTTCGGATTTAATAAGATGCGTTACATCTTGATGCAATAAAAGTACAGTAAGTGGGCGTTTGTTTTCATCGGCCTCAAGTTCAAACCCTTGTACAGAAAGTTTTCTTTTACCATTTTTAGGATGAATATATTGTACCCCTACCGTAGTCGTTTTTATGTAGTGTTTGTTTGAATCAGGAACTGAGTTCCATACTTCTTCGGCATATTTAGGGGTAATTGAGTGGTAATTCACATGTTTGGAATCAAAATTGCCGATAACAAAACCATCACCATATTTTTTGTAATCTTCCTTACTAATGCCATAAATATCATAAAATAGTTCACTGACGTACAACAATTTATAACTAGCCAACTCCATAATAGTATATGCAGTAGAATTATTTTCTAAATAACTTACGAAAGGATACTTTTTACTTATATCGCCTTCAAAAGGTGTATTGTGAATATCACTTAAGAAGTTACGCCATGATGCTTTAATTTTTAGATAAACACTACTTATTGACTGTATAACTGAATTCATTTTAGAATATTTATTTGCTTAGTAAAACACTTCTACACTAATAATTGACACAATTAAGCAATACTACAAGTTTTATGTATCTTTTGACCTATTTTACCAAGCATATTTTTTGCTTATTATTTATATTGTTACGGATATTTTAAAGAATGGATGCTATTGTATATGTTTCTAATTCTACTTTGGCACTTTAGATTTTTTATAAAAACCCGTGTCACCGTTTCAAACCTGTGCGTTACACACATCTTTTTTGATTAAAATGACCTCATTAGAGGTCGAAGAATTGTAGGAAGTAAAATAAAACAGCATTTTTCGACCTCGTTAGAGGTC
>JANPHO010000097.1:0-18567 GCA_031424515.1 Saprospiraceae bacterium | reverse complement strand
TTATCAATAAGTGCGTCAGAAATTTGGTCAGCAACTTTATCAGGATGTCCTTCAGATACGGACTCAGAAGTGAATAAATAAGGCATTTTTTTGTTGATTTAATTTTAATTCCAATTTTAATTTAAAAGGGGTTTTCTTGATTTTTAACACCACAAAGATAGAAATACTTTTAAAAAAAGAGGTATCTACACTTTTTTTTAAAATAAGTATGAAGACAAAATAAATCGCAGTAAGCCTTCAAAGCTTACTGCGATTGCAACTAAATGAAAATTAATATTTTATAAATAAAATAAGCCTATTTCAATGGTTTTACGGTATAACCTGCTTTTTTCAAAAGGCTGACAACACCTTTTTCTCCACCTAAATGCCCCGCCCCGACTGCAAAGAACGTTGATTTTTCGAGCATGGCTTTACTCATAAGTGGAATCCAATTAATATTGCGGTTGTTGAGAAGCATATTTTCATAGTTCCCCAACTCACTTTCATCTCCACTTTTGAGCATTTGACACATGGCTTCTATGTCTTGATTTTTATACATTTCTACCATTTTAGTCAGTTCATCATTGCCCGAGCCGCCATTTTTAATCGTTTTTACCAGCATATCGGCTTGAACTTGATAAGGAATTGAGTCAAAAATACCCATTTGGAATTCAACTGTCTCTAAACCTCCAAACTCTTTCTTTTGAGTTTCTCCCATTTTCAAAAATTCCATTTCGTATGAAGTGGATTTATTGGATTCATTGGAGCTTCCATCCATTGACATTTGCTCACCATCGTTACCGACCATGACACTCAAAAACATGGGTTTTACCCTTTCTAACATTTTTAGAGGTAAGCCTAAAGAGTCAAACTTGCGTTGTACGAGCCCGTAATCTTCATCATTGAGGAAATCTTTTAATTTCTTTCCATTGGGAATCAAAGCTTTTGTGAAAATAGACATCATTGCCATCGGATTGCTCATCTCCTTCATATTGATTTCAAAAGTAACTTTTTGACTCACATCAAAAGCCTTTTTGGTAGCATCCGTTATGAAAAAATCTTTTTTAGGAATAAGGTGGATTGTGCCGTATAGGTACGAGGGCTTCTTCAAGTCTTTTCCACTTATTTCCCATAAAAGAGACTTTGTATCTAAAGGTACTGCGGACGCCGTATTGATTGGTTTGGCTTGTTGTGCTTTTGTTTTACAAGCTGTATTGACAAGCAAAGTGAGTACAGTCAATAATATAATTAATCTCTTAATTTTTAACATCGTATAAATTTGAATGATTAAAATGATGAATGATTTCTTTTAAAAGTGCGGTTGCTTAATTAATTATCCCCCTCAGTATTTTGGGCTTTTGGAGTATAAAACTGCCCATTTTTTAATTATTGGCATCAATATCCAAGACAATACTAAGAAGCAGTGTCAAATCGTCATAAAATTCTCTTATCAAATCAAAACTTACATTCGATTGCCAGAGAACAGGCTCAAGTAAATCTTTATCTTGAGTAACAGCAATATAAATATCGTTAGCAATGAAAGATATATAAATTTCTTTGCCTCCTTTTTCTTTATATCGAATGATTGCCTTTTGCATTTCGTTCGATAAAAACCCCTTTATATTAGCATTTGTTGTACTATAAACTACAAATTCATCGCTAAAACGAAGGTTTTGAGGTTCGTATTGTCGCCCACCATTTACGGTAAAAGATTTAATGGTTTTTGACAAATATTGCTTTTTATGCCTTGGCAAAACCAATATTTCACCGTCAGGAAGTTGTACATCTCTCACAAAACGGGTGTGCAAAAATACACCTCTAAATACATCATCGAGCCTATTTCGAACGGGTGAAAACTCTTTGACGGATAATTCACTCATTTCAAACTCCATTTCACCCATTTCACCGCTAATATAGTCCTCACCGACGTAATCAGGCGATACTGTATTAAACAAGCGACTGGCAGCAAAAGTTTCTGGAGATATGGACGCATCCTCAACATATTTCAAAGGAATATTAAAAGTGACATCATTGTCTATAAAATCGAGGAGAAGGGATATAACTTGGGGCTTAAATGTGTTCTTAAAAGTCTCTAACTCATTGAAAATGTGCGTAATATACATTACCAAAGGAATCATAAGAGCCAATGTAATCACTAATATATTGAGGTAAATTTGAAGAAGAAAGATGCTTAATAAGACGAGAAAGGACATGCCTAAAAAAAGCAATAACCTATGCCTACGCTGTTCCATACGCATAAGCTCAGGATGAATCGTATGATTGTAAAATTGCCTTAGCTCGTTGAGTGATTGCATTAATATAGTCCTAAAGACTCAAAATATAGATAATGTCTTTTAAATTTAAATATTATTCAGCTTTTTAGGCATGAAATGCGGAGAGTTGTAAAGGTATTGGCAAGCAAAAGACATTATTTACAATTCTTGAGTTTTCTCATATTTTATGATAAATGTTTGTTCTTGGTATAAATGGGTAAAATTAATTTGACTTAAACTTCCTCAAAATTGGCTGATAGCCAATTTTGAGGAAGTTTATTTATAACGATTTGCCTGTTTTCTTTTCGTAATCTTCAATAAACTCGCTGAGGATGCCACTCACGATGTCTTTCACGAAAGCTCTTTCCATTTTAGCAATTGACTTAAGCTTTTCAATTTTTTGAGTTTCAAACATAATCGTCAAACGCTTAATAGCCGCGTGGTCTAATCCTGCCAGAGATGTATCTATGGTACTTCTAATGAGCGCATCCAAGCCACTCAACGGTTGCTTATATTGGCGGCGAGTATTTTCAAATGGATCATCAAGCCCCACAGTTTTTCGCATCTTTTCTACTTTTTCTTCTACAGCTTCCGTGAAAGCCTCTTGAAAAAGAGAATCAAGGTCAGACGTGAAATTCTTCGAATTGACACGACGGTTTGTGGCAGCAGGAAATGCCACAGCACTTGTGTCTGGTTTTACAGCCTCCCTTACTGAGGGGTGGGATTGAACCATTTCTTTTTGCTCTTCGTTATTCTCAAATAACGAATCTAATCCACTCGAAAACTTCTTTTTACTCACAACTTTGAATTAAATATTGATTCTGAAAAATGTGACTCTAATCTGCCCAAAATCTGTTCAATAGCTTAATGAGCCGTTACAGGTTCTGTTCTTTGTAAAATTTCACGACAAAGGTTAAGATAATCCTCTGCTCCTGAACTTTTAGGGCTGTATGCAAATATATCTTTACGTTGTGCAGGTGCTTCCGCAAGAGCAACGTTATCCCGAATATAAGTCTTGAATACCTTTTCTTCAAAATATTTGTGGATAGTTTCGACAACATCACGATTCAAAACCCTGCGGCTGTCGTACATTGTTGCCACCACTCCCCCAATCTCTAAGTTTTTATTCAAACGAAATTGCACTTTATCGATAACTTGCTTAATTTTAGCTAAACCTTGCAAAGCTAAAAATTCCGTTTGTAATGGAATAATCACATATTTACTACAAGTTAAAGCATTTAAAGTAAGAAGCCCCAACGAAGGCGGGCAATCGATCAAGATAAAATCATATTGGTCTTGCAGTGGTGCAAATAACTCCCGTAAAATATATTCTCTACCAGCCTCATTGATGAGCTCCATTTCGGCTCCTGATAAATCAAGAGATGATGTGACCACATCCATACCAGGCTTGACCGTGAATGGTTCTAATTCAGATTCACCACGGAGAGCCTCATATATGCTCACCCGCTGACGTGGAATCCCCAATGATAAAGTCAAATTCGCTTGTGGGTCGAGGTCAATCAAGAGTACCTTTTTCCCTAATTCTACTAATCCCGCACCTATATTGATGGCGCTTGTTGTTTTACCGACACCTCCTTTATGGTTAAGTAAGGATATTATCATTCCCATAGATGTATGAATGCTGTTTGAAACGTGAATTTAGTTTTTACTTAAAATCTTAAAGTTATATGCTGATATAACTTTATAAAAAGGCTTTGCCTATCACTATAAAGCTATTCTCACTCCTAAATTCTTAGGAGATATTTAATAGTCGTAAAATTATGCTTTTTTTGATGTTTTTCATAAAAAAACTATTGATTTTTATTCAAAACTTGCCCATTGACTTACGTATTATTATTATTTAAGTTTAAATATTTAAGGATAAAGTAATATATTATACCTATGGTAGTCAATTATTTATACCTTTCTCAAACTACAAAAGGGCTCAATATTTCCAAAAATTCATTTTGAATGCTAACAGTTTTATCCGCGTTATACCACATTTGAACCCCTGTTTTCACCTTATCAAAATATGCTTTTCTTTCCTCTTTCGGTAACAAAATCAATACTCTTTTCTCCTTGAGTACCATTTCATGTAACGCTTTTGGGCGGGGCCCCCACCCGAAAAGCACTTTATAGTTTTCATCTAAGCATACTATCATAGGGATAGAACGGCTGCCTTCCGTTGTAAAATTGTCCATAATATCAGAGTGCTCATCTCTGAAAATAAGGCGGTGCTCTATGTTCGGATTTTGTTGAGCCATTTTTTCTATTACAGGTACTATTTGAGCCGCATCGCCACACCACCCCTCAGTAATATCAAGCCAAATAAGCTTTTTATTGACTTTTTTTAAAATGTCGATAGTTGCTTCTGTTAAGGCAGTAGTTTTATCAAGCCGATGCATGCGTTGAATATTTAGCTCTGTGTAGTGAATCAATTCAGTGCTATTGTTATCTCCTTGTGTAGATGTTTTCCCTTGAGTAAGCAAGATTTTTACTTCTTGAACATACTTAGGATAAGTCATCGCATTTTCAATAACCTCTTTACTTATAAACTCCATAAACGACTGATTTTTAATATTGATGATTCAGTTGGGATACCCCTCAGTAAAATTATATTTTTTGGGTAAATATTTTTAAATATTTTGTATCGGATTCTAAAAAGCACGTCTTAATTAGTATATTTCAGTTGAATATTCTACTTTCGCACGGCTTTTAATCAAATTTTTAAAAAATTTAAGTAATAAAATGAAGAAGACTATAGTTTTTGTATTAGGATTTTTTTTGGTTTTATCAATGTGTACAGCTCAAAAAGTAGGACATTTGAATTTAGGAAACATATTGGCGGAGATGCCCGAGGCTGGACGTGCCGATAGTACATTGATATTGTACCAAAAGCAAGAATCCATGAAAGGAGATACCATAGCCAAGCTTTTTGAAAAAGAGTACAAAGTATTTGTGGATGCATACAATGCTGGTACATTATCTCCTTCTCAAACACAGAAGCGTCAGGAGGAATTACAAAAGCAACAGAGAATCATACAGGCTTATGCAAAAGATGTGGAACAAAAAGTAGAGGTATTGCGCCAGCAATTGCTTCAACCCATTTTGGCAAAGTTGGATGCTGCTATCAAAGAGGTCGGAAAAGCTGGAAAATATGATGCAATATTAGATGTAAGTTCGGGCTTTATGCTATACGCCCAAGAAAGCGAGGACATTGCACCTTTAGTTAGAGAAAAATTAGGGCTAAAAAGTAAATAGAAAATGTTATAAAAACGCATTTAAAAAGGCTTATCATTCTGAAGAACGATAAGCCTTTCTTTTTCAGTAAAATTAGGATAGTCAGTATTAGAAACCGTTAAAAATCAGTTTCTTAGAGTAGAATAATAGAAAACATTAGCCCACCCAAACGTAGCCACCATCATTAGTTCCTCCGCCTTGAGTTTTAGGCTGTCTGCAATCTTTAATTTGAGGAAATCCCCCTGCTGTTTTTTTGAAAATAGCTCTCATTAGTTGTGACCGGTTTTGGTTTAGATACCTTGTAAAAAGGTGTGTGAACAATTATAGTTTCAAATTAACGAGTATTTTTGAAAAAAAATGTCTTATTTGTTTTGTTTTGCTTTTCATTAACACATTGATTATCAACTACTTATAAAATTGTATCATATTTTTTAAATTTTAATACTAAAACTAACATTAAAACGTAACAAATTGATAATCAGTATAAATTATATTTTCCAATAATAATGCCAAAAAATTTAAAAAAATAATATTTGATTATTATTTAATAAAAAAGCAAAAAAGCACTTGATTTTCAATGTTTTATATAGGTTTTGAATACTAGTTTTTGGATTTTATAGAACTAAAGTTTCAGTAAAAATTAAAATCCATGAAAATTTATTTTCACCTTAGCGTAATTATTGATGGTTTATTTAAAATTTTGTTTTTAATTCATTCAACTCAATCAACTTTTGATTCAAGACCATTCTTTAGATATATTTCATTCTATGGCACCCAGCCCGTTAGAAGAACTCAATTGCCCTCTTTTCGTTGAAAAAGGGCTTAAAGTGTTCATCAAGCGAGATGATTTGATACACCCCTCAGTACAAGGTAATAAGTGGCGCAAATTGAAATACAATATCTTGAAAATCAAAGAATTAGGTATTTCAAAAATGCTCACTTACGGTGGTGCTTTTTCAAATCACATCTATGCCACCGCAGCAGCTGGTAAATCATTTGGTATTGATACCATCGGTATCATTCGGGGCGAGAGGAGTTATCCCCTCAGTAAAACTTTAGTTTTTGCGGAAAGTTGTGGGATGTCTTTGGTGTTTGTTAGCCGCACCGACTTTAAAGATAAAGATGCGATTGCCAATAAAGTCACTCAAAATATTGCTTCTGATGTTTATTTGCTGCCCGAAGGCGGTACCAATAAGTTAGCGCTATTGGGTTGTCAAGAGATAGTACAAGAGATAACACATCAAGTACCTTTTGCCATCGATTATTTTATAACCGCATGTGGCACAGGTGGTACTATTGGTGGAATTATACAATCGGTAAATGAAAATCAAAAAGTGGTTGGGATTTCTGTTTTAAAGGGCAACTTTTTAAAAAATGATATTGCAAACATAATAAATGTAAATGACAATTCGGAAATATTTATTAAAAAAAATTTGAATATTGAAAAAAAAATAAATTGGGTCATAAATACCGATTATCACTTCGGAGGATATGCCAAATGGACGGTAGAATTAATAGAATTCATTAACCAATTTAAGGTTCAATACGGAATTCAGCTCGACCCCGTTTACACTGGCAAAATGTTTTACTGTTTATTTGACTTAATAAAAAAAGATTATTTTCCTCGAGGAGCGAGCATAGCGGCTATCCACACTGGCGGGCTACAAGGTATTGAGGGATTCAATGAAGTGCGCTTAAAAAATAGCCCCGTAAAAATTCTTTGATATATCGGATTAGAATTCAAGCGAATTCCAAATATCCCACCCTTTCTCTGCTTGAAAATAGAGCATATCCAAGCCGCTTTTCGTCTTTGTGCCTTTTTGAATGCCTTTATTTAAAAAAGTAGTCACTTCTGGATTATACACCAAATCATAAAGAAAATGCTGCTCACCGATATGTTCAAAGTTAATTGGAGGGCACCCCTCAGTATGAGGCGTCATCCCAAGCGGTGTCGTATTGATAATGAGGTGATGTGTCGATAAAATATCTTTTGAAACCTCGTCGTAAGACAATGCCCCTTTAGAAGCAGACCTTGATACGTACTTATAAGGTATATCCAAGCCTTTTAGTGCATACGCTACAGCTTTGGATGAACCACCAGTACCTAAAATCAGGGCTTGTAATGTTCTCTTATCATGCTCACCATCTAAAAGCCCTAAAAGTGATTTTTGAAATCCATAATAATCCGTATTAAAACCAATGAGTTTTTCTCCTTCAAATTTGATACAATTCACCGCGCCCACTTCTTGCGCCGTTGGGTGCAACTCCGTTACGTACCGCATCACATCCTCTTTGTAGGGAATGGTCACGTTCAGACCGACTAATTCGGGATGACTTTTTAGCAGCTCTGGAAACTTAGCAATCGTTCCAATAGGAAATAATTCATATTGCCAATCGGATGCAAGTCCTTCATTTTCAAACTTTTGTGAGAAATATTTTTTTGAAAATGAGTGGCTAAGCGGGTAGCCTATAAGTCCTAATAATTTCATTTTTGCTTAAAATATTAGCTACAACAGCTATTTATTTATTAAAAAATGACGGAGCAACTCTACGTTACTCCGTCATTTAAGTGTATTTAAAAAATATTTTTAGTGTTAATTCACTGAGAAACTCGGCACTTTAGTGGTCTGAACATTGTAAAAAGCAAGAGGGCAAATATCAAAGCTCATAAATCGAGTCAAAGGCAGTAAAGAAATAAGTGCTCGCACTTCTTCTTCGGTTTCTGCATTAAAGATAGCCCATACTTTTGATTTCTCCAGTGAAACGCAATAACTGACCAATTTGCCATCCGCAAAATATTGATTAACGATGGCTCGTTGTTCAGGAATCCGATTGGTAAATCTATCACTTAGTATATTCGGCATGGTGAAATCAACCATAAATTGATACATTTCGTTTGCCATTTAACAACATTTTTAATATGTGATTGGATAATACAAATGTACAATAAGAAATTGATTCATAAAACTTTAAGTTGATGAATGACATATTAAAGTGGTATATTTTAAAAAAAATACTGAGGGGATATAGCTTGTATACTTCCAAAAATTTGTTCTTTTGCCTTTTCGTTTTTAAAGATTATTATTTGTTTTATTAAAAATAAAGTATGTCAAAAAGCAAAATTAATATCGCTATTTTCGCTTCAGGGTCAGGCTCTAACGCTCGTAAGATAATGGAGCATTTCAAAAATCACCCCTCAGTAAAAGTGGCTTTGGTGGTATCCAACAAGAAAGATGCTGGCGTTTTAGATATTGCAAAAGAGTATGGCATAGATACGCTAACTGTATCTAAATCAACGTTTTATGAAACAGATAATATTTTAACATCACTATCAGATTACAATATTTCGTTTATTGTTTTGGCAGGATTTTTGCTCCTTGTTCCACAATATATTATTCGTCATTTTAATAAGAAAATAGTCAATATCCATCCTGCTTTATTACCAAAATTCGGAGGAAAAGGGATGTTCGGCATTCATGTACATGAGGCGGTGAAAGAAGCAGGAGAAAAAGAGACGGGTATTACTATTCACTTTTGTAACGAACATTATGACGAAGGCAACGTAATATTTCAAGCACGATGCCCCATTTTTCCGCACGATACAGCACAAGATATTGCTAAAAGAGTATTATCACTCGAACACGAGCATTTTGCAAAAGTCATTGAGCAAGTTTTAACCATTTAAAAATATAGAATAATTAAGCCGTTTTTTTCGTTTTAAAGCATCTTAATTATTGTAAAATACCTACGTTATGCAGCGTTTGCTAATCAATACATTTATTTTCTACTTATCAATATCTTCTCTCATTGCACAAGACAAATTGAGCACTAAAAAGCATATTAAGCTTGCGGAGCAAATGGTTGCTGAAAATAAATACGCTTTAGCCGCTCAACATTACGAAGATGCTTGGTCGCAAAAGCCTAAAAAACTTGAATGGCTCAATGAAGCAGCCCAAGCCTACCTCAAAGCGCGAGAATACCGCAAAGCCGCTGAAGCTTTTGGCACTATCAAGGACAATAAATTTTTCCCAAAAGCGCGCTTGAATTATGCCGTAGCCCTACAACAAGGCAGTCAATATGACGAGGCGATACCCGAATTTTTACTATATCTCAACAGCTATAACGGAAAGGATAGAGACGATGTGCAGGAGCGCATCGAAGACTATATCAATGGTTGTTCGATGGCAATTCGTCAAGGCGATTCTACGGAATCAAAAAAAATAGAAGTGGAGCACATGACAGAGCGCATCAATACCCTTGATGAAGATTTTTCACCAATTCCCTTCGGAGATGATATTCTGTATTTTGCCAATGCTTCAACTGAAAAAGGGTCTAAATTATTGAGGTCACAGCTCGCCAATAATGAATGGGCTGCGGCTCAAGCAGTACAAAATTTGCCATTATTGGCTAATTCTACTTTTGAAAATGGAGCTTTTTCGCCTGATGGCAGCCGTTTTTATTGCACTCAATGCCAAATGATTCAAGTTAAAAAAGAGAAAAAGAGAACCTGCGCAATTTATGTTTTAAAACGAACGGATAAAGGTTGGTCTGCACCCGCAAAGCTGCCTGAGCGGATTAATACTGAGGGGTCTATCACAACCCAGCCCTTCATTTTTAATAAAGATGGTAAAGAAATATTGCTTTTTACTTCTAATAAATTGGGCGGTGCAGGTGGCATGGATATTTGGAACGCAACCCGGGATTTGAAAAGTGAAAGCTATACCGAGCCTCAAAACATGGGAAGTACCGTCAATACTGAGGGGGACGAAGCTACGCCTTATTACGACGCAGAGGAGAATATGCTTTATTTTTCATCCAACGGAAAAGCTGGTTTTGGGGGTTTGGACATTTACAAATCAAAAGGATTAGACAATAAATGGGGCGAAACTGTAAACCTCGGTGCACCCTTCAACTCTGGTGCAGATGATTATTTTTATATTAAAAACAAATCTTTGATTGGCGGATTCTTTGTTTCAAATCGGTCAATTGGGATGGAAAAAATTTCGTCCCGCGATGATGATATATTCTATTTTAAAATCAATAATAGAATAGAATTAGATATAGCGGGTAAAATATTTGAAAAAGAATCAAAAGGTTTATTGGAAAACGCTCGCGTATCGCTCTATGAAAAAAGAGGTAAAGACAATCAGCGTTTATTGAGTTCAATGATGTCCGCTGACGGAAATTATCGTTTTTCAATAGTACCACAAAAGAATTACGTGCTTGAAGTGGATAAAGACGGATACCAAATTGTGGGGTTTGATTTTAATACTAAGGATTCTTTAAAAAATATCACGCACGAGTTTAACCTTGAGCGTTACCTCGTTTTAGCGTCCAATAAAGTTGAAAATATTAAAAAAGAAACCGATAAAAAGACTACAGGCGCTATAAACGAAAACAAACCGCCTATCAATAAAACGAGTAAAGAGAATAAAGAACCCGCTAAGGAATCGGATAAAATAGCTTCAAAAACGCCTTCAAAAGTTAAAAATACTGACCCGTCCCCCCGAGTACTCGGGGTCGGCGAGGGGGTAGAATATAAAATACAAGTATTGGCCTACGAAACTTTAGATAATTCGAATCGCAAACGCCTCTCGCGCGTAGAAGATTTAGGAGATTTTGACACTGAAAAAGCCAGTGTCAGTGGTAAAAGTTTTACGAGGGTCATGCTTGCCAGTTACGATAGTTTTGAAAAGGCTTCCAGTATTTTGAAAAAAGTAAAAGATAGGTCCCTCACTGATGCTTTTATTATTAGATATGAAAACGGTAAGCGGACGAATAAGAGTAAATAATGGGTGATTGGTGATGAGTGATAATTAATGAGTGATAAATTAGTAAAACTGTCACTCATCACCTATCTCTCATAACCTATCTCCCATCACTCATCGCCCATTGTACTTTTCAATAACCGCATCACACGCCTCATCCAGCAAATCATAGACAAGTTGAAAACGATTGTCGTAATACGGATCGGGCACTTCGTCGTCGCTTTGCGGGCGAGCAAAGTTCATGATAAGTTGTATTTTCTCTTTCTGCTCGGGATGCTTTGCATAATATTTCAAATCCTTCAAATTAGCACTATCCATCGCTAAAATCACATCAAAATTATCTAAATCAGCCGTTTTGAACTGTCTTGCCCGTTGGTCAGTAATATCAATGCCGTATTTTTGAGCGATTTTGATGCTTCTTCGATCGGGTAATTCTCCTGCGTGCCAGCCGCCTGTACCTGCTGAATCGACATACCAATCTAAGCCTTTTTCACGGATTTTATGTTTTAAAATGCCTTCTGCTAAGGGCGAACGACATATATTACCCAAACAAACCATCAATATTTTCATTTTTAAAAAGGATTTTATTTTTTTAAAACCATTGAAGTATGGGGAATATTGTCCTCTAAATACTCTTCTCCCGTGGATTCAAAGCCCAATGATTCATAAAATTTTAAAAGATAGGATTGTGCCCCTATTTTTATTCCATCATTTGGAAAAAGCCTTTTCATCTCTTCAATACTTTTTTCCATTAAAATTTTACCCGCACCAGTACCCCGCACTTTGGGTGAATTGACCACGCGCCCGATTGAAGCATAATTCTCGTAAGAAACGCCTTTGGGCAATAAACGCGTATAAGTAACGAGTACCCCCTCAGTATTGTGACCCATTAAATGCCATCCGTCTAAATCTTTGCCATCAGCATCCTGATACGGGCAATTTTGCTCTACAACAAAAACCTCAGCGCGCAGAGCCATAATATCGTATAGCTCATAAACGCTTAATTTTTCGAACTTTTTACACGTAAATTTCATCAAATATGAATTTTATTGACTTCTGAATAATTGGCCTAAAGCTAAATGAAAAGTTAATTTAAATATAATATTTGTTTGTAATAGCATTTAAATCTAATTTTGAACGAAGCAAACATTTTTATCCATTAACCGAAAACCTTTCCTCCCATGATTGAGACAAGTACACTTCGTCCTTTCAACAAAGCTTTTTTAAGCTTTATTATGTTTTTCTGTCTTTTTCTTTCTCTACCAAATGAATTATCAGCTCAATGCTTTCCCGATACGACCCGACCAAGAGCGCGTTGCAGGAATGTGACTGTTTATCTCGATACTACGGGGCAGGCAGGCGTTGACCCTTTGCAGGTGGATAACGGCTCATTTGATAATTGCAACGAATGGTATTTGATACTCAATCACCCTTGCTTTTTCTGTAGCGATATTGGCAATCAAAATATTACCCTTTATGTACAAGACAGAGCTGGCAATAAATCAAATTGCACTGCTGTGCTCACAGTTAGAGACACCACGCGCCCAAAGCTCTCCGTTAAAACTGGATTGAGTGCAAATTTGGCAGCTTCTGGTGCAAAAGTAACAGTTACGGCTCAACAACTAATCAATACCGTATCAGATAATTGTACTGACGCTAAAAAAATAGTCTTGGGTGTTCGCAAATCGGGTCAAGGAACGGGGTTTCCTTTGGTCAGTTCGCTTACATTTGCTTGCGCGGATACGGGTAGGCAAGTGCTTGAAATATGGGCAAAAGATTCATCGGGTAACACTGTTAGCCATACCACAACTTTACAAATCAGCGACCCTAATAAAGTGTGTGCCCCAGTTGTCACCGTTTCACCCTCAATAATTGGTAATATTCGTACCGAAACTGGGAAAGCGATTACAGCCCAAGTGAGTATTGATGGTGGTACTTCACCCGCACCCACTATAGTAAGAACCAGCGACTACAATTTCAGTAATTTACTGAGGGGGGGCAATTTTACTTTGAATGCAGTCCGTGATACGGACTGGATTAATGGAGTAACAACCTTCGACATTGCCCTTATCACACGCCATATCTTGGAATTAAATACTCTTGATTCTCCCTATAAACTCGTAGCGGCGGATGTTGATAAGGATGGATATATTGATGCAACCGATATTTTATTGACCCGAAAGTTAATTTTACGCCAAATCAATCGCATTCCAGGCAATACCTCATGGCGATTTGTACCCAAAAATGTTGTTTTACCGATGACTCCTTCTCGACCACCCTCTAATTTCACAGAAACTTTTAGTTTCAGTAATATCCAAGATACCATTAGAGATGCCAATTTTATAGCCATTAAAACGTGTGACGTGAACGTTTCGGCGCAAAATCTCATTTCAAATGCTTTAGAGGTGCGTCAAGTTGGCTTGAAATTAAACCTTGAGGATAAAATATTAGAAGCGGGTAAAACGTATGAAATAGACCTCACTCTTTCCGAAGCAGATGCCATTGCGTTTCAGTTTACAATGAATTTCAATAAAAATATTTTAAAATTATTGAATATTCAAAGTGCTGATTTGAAAGGGTTTAACACATCCAATTACGCGATTTTTAATGAAAAAGGCATGGCTACCCTCAGTTGGGATGGTGACAATGTGAAAGATTTAAAAGATTCTAAAATTTTAAAACTCACTTTTCAAGCTGAAAAAATCAGCAAGCTCAGTGATGCCCTTTATCTGACTTCCGATTTGACTCCCGCCCAAGCTTTCAATCAATCGGGTGAATCCTCAAATGTGCAATTGACATATAAAGGCACAAATGATTTTGCTTTGCTTCCAAACGTGCCTAATCCGTTCACTTCCGAAACAATGGTTCGCTTCCGCTTACCCGAAAACAGCGATGTCGAACTCAACGTTTATGATGAAACGGGACGCATAATAAAAACCGTAAAGCGCTCATTTTCAAAGGGTTATAACGAAATTCCTTTGTCATTTGATACCCCCTCAGTATCAGCCGGAGTTTATTATTATCAATTAAAAACAGCCACCCATTCCGCTACCGAGCGCATGGTGATAATTAAATAATACGTTTTTAAGTATATCAATACGCCCTAATTTCGTCATGGAATTAGGGCTTTTTTGTAGCGCGGAACTCCAGTTCCGCTTTAAAAATAAAAATTAATTGCGGAACTGGAGTTCTGCTTTACGGTGGTAAAAACCTAATTTTGCAGCTCTAAAATTCACTGAATGAGCTATACCATTTCTAATATTAAAAACATACTTGGCGGGACTTTGGCATTGCCGCCTCAGTCGAATACCCTCATTGAGCATTTATTAATTGATAGCCGTAAAATTTCTTTTCCTGCTTCCTCACTCTTTTTTGCAATTGTTGGAGAACGCAATGATGGACACGATTTTGTAAAAGATGTGTACGCTCGCGGCGTCCGTAATTTTATTATTTCCAATTCACAAAAAATTGATTTTCAATACATTAGCGATGCGAATATCATTGTAGTGCCTGATGTACTGAGGGGATTGCAGCAATTAGCAGCTTATCACCGAGCGCAATTTCCTAACTTAAAAGTAATCGGTATCACAGGCTCAAATGGTAAAACAATTGTAAAAGAGTGGCTTTTTCAACTATTAAAAGAGGATTTTAATATAGTCCGAAGCCCTAAAAGTTATAATTCGCAGGTGGGTGTGCCGCTCTCTGTTTGGCACATTAATGCTTCGCATAATCTGGCAATTTTTGAAGCGGGGGTTTCAAAAAAAGGTGAAATGGCATATTTGGAAAAAATAATAAAACCCACTTTGGGCATTTTGACCAATATCGGTGAGGCACATACTGAGGGGTTCACTTCGGACGAAGAGAAATTGCGTGAAAAGTTACTTTTATTTAAAAATGTTCAAACGCTTATTTTACAAAAGGAGCTAGTTGAAAAATTTCCAAGCATTGAATTTAAAAAGCCCTACTTAACGTGGTCAAAACATAACCGTGCCACCGCTTTGAGCAGTGGCACGGATTTAAGCAGTAGCACCGATTTAAGCAGCAACACGGATTTACAAATAATTGATATTCAATCGTTTAAAAACAGTACCCGCTTATCACTCCTTTTTAAAAATGAGAAAATAGATATTGAAATTCCTTTCACTGATACGGCTTCGATTGAGAATATTGCAACCTGTTTATTGGCTGTTTTGACTTTAAATCCCCATTCTAATTATAAAGAAAAACTTAAAAATCTTGAGCCTGTTGCCATGCGGCTTGAACTTAAAGCAGGAATAAATGACTGCTTGGTGGTAAACG
Organism: Saprospiraceae bacterium; assembly: GCA_031424515.1. GTDB lineage: Bacteria > Bacteroidota > Bacteroidia > Chitinophagales > Saprospiraceae > JAAFJT01. The sequence continues at coordinate 3,008 of JANPHO010000097.1, read as the reverse complement.
ATGCTTATAATTCGGATTTGAATTCGCTGCAAATTGCCTTGGATTTTATTGCCCAGCAAAGCCGACACCTAAAACGAACGGTCATTCTTTCTGATATTTTACAAAGCGGGCAAGATTCTGCCGTTTTATACCAAAAAATAGGGCATTTGTTGCTTGAAAAAGGTATTTCAAAACTCATTGGCATTGGTGAAAATGTGGCTCAAATAAAGCAGATTTTTAACGGTAAAAAGCAAAAAACGCTTGAATTACACTTTTTTAAAACAACGGCTGATTTTTTAAAACACATCAAAAATTCAGATTTTGAAAATGAAATTATCTTATTAAAAGGTGCACGACCGTTTGAATTTGAGCTGATAGCCGAGCGTTTGGCTCAAAAATCCCATAAAACGGTTTTAGAAATTAATCTGAATGCTTTAGCGCATAATTTGGCTTATTTTAAAAGTCTTTTGTCGCCCTCAACTCGATTGATGGCGATGGTCAAAGCTTCGGCGTATGGCAACGGCAGCGATGAGGTGGCGCGGCTTCTGGAGTTTCACAAAGTTAATTATCTAGCGGTCGCCTATTCTGATGAAGGTATTGAGTTGCGCAACGCTGGTGTGGGGTTGCCTATAATGGTGATGAATCCCGAAGAAGAAAGTTTTGATGCTCTAAGGCGATACAATTTAGAACCCGAAATTTATAGCCTGCGTATTCTGAAAAACTATGTTGATTTTGTTAAAAACCAAGGCGCACCTTCCCTTGAAAAAAACTATAAAATCCATTTAAAATTGGATACAGGAATGCACCGCTTAGGCTTTGAAAGCATTGATATTCAAGAACTTATCCACATTTTGAATACTAATAAAAATATTGAAATAGCTTCTATTTTTACGCATTTGGCGGGTACTGAATCCGCTGATTTGGATTCGTTTACGCAGAATCAAGTGAGTCAATATTTAGCCATGTACGCCCAAATTACTGAGGGGGTCGGCTATAAACCCATTCGTCATGTGCTGAATTCGAGTGGTATTACAAGGCATAAGACGTATCATTTTGATATGGTGCGGTTGGGTATTGGTTTGTACGGTGTGGATAGCAACGGGGCATTTCAAAACCATTTGGAGGTGGTTCAAACCTTGAAAGCATCCATTTCACAGATAAAAAATGTGGCTCAAAAGGATACGATTGGCTACTCTCGCCGTGGTGTTTTGAGTAGAGATTCAAGGATTGCGACCATTTCCATTGGCTATGCGGATGGTTTACTGAGGGGGTTGGGTAATGGAAAGTTTTCGGTGCTTGTAAAAGGGAAACGTGCGCCCATAGTGGGTAGCGTGTGCATGGATATGACGATGATTGATATTACGGATATTCCAGAAGTAGAAGAAGGTGATGAGGTAGAAATATTCGGAAAAAACATCCCCGTTCAAGAACTGGCAAGCCTTTTAAATACCATTCCTTACGAGATTTTTACGGGCATTTCGGAAAGGGTAAAACGGGTATATTTTCAAGAGTGAGGATTTCAGTTTTCAGAATTAACGCTTGAAATCTGAAATCACATTTTTTTTACTGAAAGAAACTCCGCTTTGCTTTTCCAAAGTTGTTTTAGTATGGGGGTTTTAGTATAATATTCGTGTAAAACGGCAGCGTGTTCTATATTTTTGAAACTGATTTCGTCGGCTTTTACATATCCTAAAGTGCCCGAAGCGTGCTTGACATAAAGCCAATTTTCTACTTTTTTAACCCCTTTTTCTACTTTAAAAAGGTCAAAATGCTTGATAACAAGTAATCTTTCATTGGCTGCAATGGTTGCCAGTTTTTCAGATGGCGCTAAAGAGGGCGTTTTACGGATAATGGTTAACCCCTCAGTATTGGCGTAAATGGGCGTTCTACTCTCTTTATAAAAAGGAACGAAACTGCGTTTGGCTTTGTCCCAAATAAAACTGTAGGTGACATATTCTAAACAACGTTCCTGATTTGTTGGGCTCTTGACATTATAAGGTGGCGTCAAAATAGCTTTTTCACAGGAAATATAATCAACATAAGCTATGCGAATATCATTTCCTTCTATTTCAACGAATTTTGAAAAAGCAGGCGTGGGCACATCATTCTCCCAAGCGAGCATGAGCCGCTCTTCGAATATTTTTTCAAGGGTATTAGAAGTGAAAGAGTATATTTCGAGGTATCGCTCGGGCAAGTTTTTATCTTTAGTCATGATACTCGTTTCAAGGATGATTTCATCAATTTTATTATCCGTAACATCTTGAATATAAAGCTTTTCTAAGTTTTTTTTACCCGATTCATTCTCGTGGGCATAGTTGAGTGTAATGCTTCTACCTTTATCATTAGTGACAATGAGGTATATTTCCTGATAAATCGTGCTCGCAGATTTATCTTTCACATGCTCATCGTGCCCTTCGACGGTTGCTGCCCAGATAACTGAATTTTCAAAGCCATTATCAAAATGGGCTTCTTTTTTAAAAAAAGGTTTTAATAAAGTATCTACGTGATAATTGGGTATAACGACGGCTAAATTATCCCCAAAAATCCATCCAGTTTGCCCATTGAGTGAGCGTGCTTTATACCATTTAAAGGTTTGGGTTTGGGTGTTATCGTAATGTTCTTTTACCGTTTGACCTATGATTTCAAAAAGCTCCCCCTCAGTAAAAGTCACTTCGGTGCTCTTTGTAAAACTTGAATCGGAATAAAATCGGAGGTTGCTGACTGAAACGGCAGCTCGTTTTTGTAGAATGATTTGCGATGCGGTGTCCCCCTTCGCTGAGGCAGTGAAAGTAAAGAATAATAAAGTAGCGTATATGAATTTAATAACCCGCATCAAGTATTTTTATATGAAATTACGACTGATTTTGGAAAATATTGCAGATTCCGATTATTAGTTGCAATTTTAATTCCAAAATCAACAATAAGCTGGCGTCTAAAAATGAACAATATAATTCTACTTTGGCACTTTAAAACCCGTGTCACCGCTTTAAGGCGGTGGCACGGATTAATCAGAAGAATTTTATTGAAAA
>JANPHO010000096.1:0-13870 GCA_031424515.1 Saprospiraceae bacterium | reverse complement strand
CTAAAATGGGTGGGGCAATTGCCGAAGCGATACTGAGGGGGTTGAATGAAAAGAAAGTTTTTGGGGTAGTGACGACGCATTACGGCAATCTGAAAATGTTTGCGTATCGAACGGAGGGAATTATCAACGGCTGCATGAATTTTGATAAAGATAATTTGAAACCGACTTATCAGTTTACGGTGGGTCGCCCGGGGTCATCTTATGCTTTTGAAATTGCGCAAAATGTGGGTTTGGATAAGGAAGTTTTAAAATACGCTAAAAAACGCATTGGTGAAAACGAACAAGCGGTTGACGAATTATTGATTGATTTGCAGCGTGAAAAGCAGGAATACGATGAAAAGCTCAAAGAATTAGCTACCAAACAAGGGCTTTTAGATAAACTCATTAAGCAATTTGATGAACAAGTTAAAGATGTGGAGTTCCGCCGTAAAAAGCTCAAATTGGATGCTAAAGAGTTTGAATTACAGAAAAATGCGCAAGGCAACCAAGAACTTCAAAAGCTTATAAAAGAACTCAAGCAAGATACAAGTGGTGGCAGAGTTGAAAAAGTAGAAAAAGCACGGGTTTTGCAACACGAAATCCGTCAGAACCAAAGTCGCCTTTCCACGGAAGTCACTCAACTGACGGAAGATGTTTATTACAGCCCTTCGCCCATTGAAAAAGAGATAGAAGTTGGCGTTTTTGTTAAAATGAGGGCGGGCAGTGCCACTGGTAAAGTTCAAGAAATTAATAAAAAAGACGCCATTGTACAAATGGGTGAAATGCGGGTAAAAGTCAAATTAAAAGACCTCGTAGCCGTTGGTGTCCCGCTTGACATTCGCTCGACCCCCTCAGTAGTGATGGACAATGTAACAAAATCTTCCACTTTCGACCCTAAAGTTGACTTAAGGGGTATGACCATGTTCGATGCTGAAAAAGCTTTACAGGATTTTATGGACAATGCCGTTCTTTCAAGTGCCACCTCATTGCGTATTGTGCATGGGAAAGGTGATGGCATTTTAAGAAAAGTCGTTAAAAAGAAGCTAAAAGAGTATAAAGAAGTGAAAAAGCATTTTCATCCAGAGCATTTTGAAGGCGGTGATGGTGTGACCGTAGTCGAGTTTTAAATAATTGAAAATTGAAAATGCAGAATTGAAAGAATTTGTTCTAAGTTTTCAATTTTGCATTTTCAATTTTCAATTCCTTAAAACATCAGTCCCCCCCTCAGTATCCAGCGTTGATAAGTAATTGTATAGCGGTTTTCGTTCCAAGGGTTGATTTGGTTGAAATGAACGCGTTGGAATTTAGCCCCAAAATCCATAAAAAAGTTCATTTTAGCGGATGCACCAAAGCGGATGCCCAAGGCAGGATGGCACATAAAACCACCTTTATGTCCTGATAAATTAAGCCCATCTTTGGTATCTATCAAAGGAAAACCCGCCCCCGTTGCCAAGCGGTAATAAATTGAATTATTTTGTTTGCTCAAATACCCCCTCAGTTCGGCAGCAACAGAAAGGACATTCGCGTCAATATTGGTAAGGTAATAATTATCATATCCCACGCTCAAGCCTGCGCCAAGCCACCGATTGAATTGATAACCCGTGTTGTTTTCAACTGAAGCACCTATTTTTAATTGACTATCGTTGCTCCATGGAATTTGAGATTTGCCAAAACTCATTCCCAGATACGTGGCATTGTAAAATCCTCTTTCACGAAAAGCGTATGCTTTTTCAACTTTAAGTTCTCCCATAACGATTCTTTTTACCGTATTTTCGGGAAAAACGACTATCAACCCACTTGAAAGTTGGAATTTGACGGAATCTCCCGGTTGGTAGGAAATAAGCTTTCCGACGAACTGGGAGTTGTTGTGCATGTAAAGTTTATCCGTTTGTGCAGTGAGGTGGACGGCGCTGAATGAAAATAAAAAAAGTATGTAGAAAGCTGTGAGACGTATTATTTTATCCATGATTTTTATAATTTAAAACGGGATAGATTTTAATAAAAAAAAGCATCGGGCGTGAATAAAAAATATACCCGATGCTAACATATCGAAGGAACATTGAATTAATTGGCTAAAATAATTGACATTTTCTTTTTAAGTCGGCTCTTTGAATTGTTTAAAATCTACGCTTCGCTCCGTATTTTATACAATTTAAAACCCGACAGAAAATGTCAATTTTTTACTGACTAACCACAGGTATTTTACTCAATTCTTTAGGCTTTTCAGGGTTGGTGACATCAAATTGGTAGAAACCATCTTTGCCAATCACCATCGCCACTTTTTGCTTATTGGTATGGTGGAATGCAATGACATCAAAAGTATCAAAATTGGTGGTATGTGATTTTTGATTTTTATCCACGTTCGACCATTCCTTTACATCAAATATTTTGAAACCATCGTCGCAGAGGTACATAGTGCTATCCATAACGCTCAATCCTCTAGGGTTTTTCATTTGGTAGGATTTTAATAACTGAGGTGAGCGCAAGTTTGAAACATCAACAATGAGCAATTGATTGATTCCATTATTACATGGAGTGCCGTCTCTTAAAGTCACATAAGCCTTATTTCCTTCCACAACAACGGGATCGCAAGCACGTCCATGCGTGAAATTGGATAATAAAGTTGGGTTTGTGGGATTGACCAAATCAAAAATAAACATGCCCGTTGTAGAGCCAATAAAAAGTTTATCGGTATAAGGGAACAGGGTTTCTATATTCCAAGCCACATTTACGGTATTGCTCAAAACGGGATTATCTACTTTTTTAATGTTAAAAACCTTCACCTGAGCTTGGCTAATCGTGTAGAGATAATCGGAATAAAGGGTAAAACGAGCCATCGAACCTCCCACGCCCGCTGGGCTTGCTCCAGAGCTTTTAGTTGCTGTTTGAGGGAATGAGCTGCTGGATGCAAAAATGACGTCACCTTCCCTGAACCAGCCACCACCATTGATGCGTGGGTCATTGCAATCGATCTTTTGAGTGACTTTTTCTTGTTTATAATCCACAACCCAACCTCTCGCAGGGTCACGCCAGAAAATATTAGGGAAAACATCTTGCGTGCGTTTTACCAATCGAGGTTGCTGAATATCGGCGATGCTGATGGCTAATAAGTCGGCGTGGCTATCGGCATAAAGCACGTCATCTTTTATAGCCATGTCGATATTTCCGACTATTTTAATGAACCCTAAGTTGCGAGGCGATAGCACATTGCTGTTGTCAATAATGTGCACGCCCTCTTTTATTTCATTAATGAGGATATAATTATCGTAAAAGTAGATTTTACCCGGGTTTTTGAGTGCCCGAGCGGTTTGGTACTGAGGGGCCTCCCTGAATTCTTCATCCGTTTTATAGATGGGCGTCCATTGCGTGAAAGTATTTTCACTTTCGCATTTATCTTTCAAACAACCGTTGAAAGCCAAACATAAAATAATGAGTGAGAAGAAATAAAAGTTTTTCATGACATAAAGTTTATTAAATGAAATCTAATCTATCGCGCGATATTGTTTTTTTAGATAGACAGTAAAGCGCAGTGAAATGGTTGGGTGAGGTGTATGAATTATTTTTTTCAATAAAATATCACTAAAAACCCTATCTTTGCGCCCGAAAAAATTTCAAGATAAACTTAAGAATAATTGAAATAGTAAAATGATGTACGATAGCAATCCTACCATTGAAGGCATTATAGGTGCTGGCAAAAAAATCGAAGAAGACCGCCAAGGCGAAGTATTATTCAAGGAATTTGAAGATCATCCCGAGCACTCGGGAGAGGGGGGTAAAAAATTCTATATTGAAAGTTATGGCTGCCAAATGAATTTCAGTGATTCTGAAATTGTGGCTTCAATCCTCAGCGAAGTGGGCTATCGCCCAACGCGCATGATGGAAGCGGCTGATTTGATATTGGTCAACACCTGTTCCATTCGTGAAAAAGCGGAAGATACGGTGCGTAAGCGTTTGCGGGTTTTTGAAAAAGAGAAACGGGCGGGTTCACTCGTGGGTGTTTTGGGGTGCATGGCAGAGCGTTTGAAAGCAAAGTTTTTAGAAGAAGAAAAATTAGTAGATTTAGTCATCGGTCCCGATGCTTATCGTTCCTTACCCGACCTCATTGCCCATGCTGAAGACGGTGAAAAAGGGGTCAATGTTTTCCTTTCAAGAGAAGAGACTTATGCTGATATTGCGCCCGTGCGCTTGGATAGTAATGGCGTTACGGCGTTTATTTCCATTATGCGAGGCTGCGATAACATGTGTTCGTTCTGCGTTGTGCCTTTTACGCGTGGACGTGAGCGCAGCCGTGACCCCCTCAGTATTGTGGCTGAAGCGAGGGATTTATTTCAAAAAGGGTATCGTGAAGTGACGCTTTTAGGTCAAAATGTGGATTCATATAAGTGGAAGGCGGGAGACAATTCAGAGGCGGCAGGCGATAGTCAACAGGCGACAGAAAGCGAGGTAGATGATATAAAATCAGTGAATTTTGCGGAGCTTTTAGAAATGGTGGCTTTGATTTCACCTGATTTGCGCGTGCGTTTTTCAACATCTCACCCGAAGGATATTACGGATGATGTGCTGCACACAATGGCTAAATTTGATAATATTTGTAAATACATTCACTTGCCCGTTCAGTCCGGTAATTCACGGGTTTTGAAATTGATGAACCGCACTTACGACCGTGAGTGGTACATGGGTAAAGTGAAACGCATCTACGAAATAATGCCCGATTGTGCTATTTCAAGCGATATGATTGCAGGATTTTGTACTGAAACGGAGGAAGAGCATCAAGATACATTGAGCATCATGGAATATTCCAATTATTCGATGTCATATATGTTCTTTTATTCAGAGCGTCCGGGCACATTGGCGGCAAAAAAATTCGCTGATGATATTCCAGATGAAGTTAAAAAACGCCGTTTGACGGAAATAGTCAGGCTTCAAAATCAGATTTCACACAATCACAATCAAGCGGATATTGGTAAAACGTTCAAAGTGTTGATTGAAGGTGATTCTAAAAAATCGGAGATGGAATTCAAGGGTAGAAATACGCAAAATAAAATGATGGTTTTTCCTAAAATTGAAGGCTTAAAAGCAGGAGATTATTGTAATGTAAAGGTGAAAAGTGCCACAAGTGCTACTTTAATTGGTGAAATTGTGGATTAAAATAATCAACGTTTTAATATAAAAAAAGGGCATAAAATAGGGTTTTGAATCAATTTATTGATGAATTTACCTTATTTTATGCCTTTTTTCTTTTTTAACTTTTTATTTAAACCACTTATTGCTATCTGCTTTTTGAAGCGCTTCAATGCGCGAATGCACATGGATTTTTTCGTAGATATTACCGATGTGTTTACGGATGGTGCCTACGCTGATATAAAGTTTATCTGCAATTTGTTGGTAGGATTTGCCTTGCACCCAAAGCTCCAAAATCTCAATTTCACGTTTGGTGATTTCATAACTCTGTGGTGATTTTATTGACTCTTTCGTGGTGGCGGTGGTTTTTTGTTGACGCAATAGATTGAGCGTTTTAGCGGCTATGATGGGCGACATGGGCGCGCCACCATCCAAAGCATCTTCAATAGCGGCAATGATGCGGGTAGGTTTGCTATCTTTGAGCATATAACCATCGGCACCTGCTGTAATGGCGTCAAATATTTTATCTTCATCGTCGAAAACTGTAAGCATAATGATTTTGACCTCGGCATTTTTAAGTCGAATATGGCGTACAGCGTCTATTCCGTTCATTTCAGGCATATCAATATCCATTAAAATGACTTTTGCCGTCGTTTTTTCAGACAACGTTTTATCAACAGCTTGGCGTCCGTTGGCGGCTGTCCACACTACTTCTATTTCATCAAAAAGGGTTAAACTTTCTTTTAATTGATGAATCAGATACGGTTTATCGTCTACTATTGCGATTGGAATTTTCATTAATAGAGTTAAATATTTCAGTCAAAAGGTTTGTTTGGAGTAAAATACAGGATAAAATACAAATTTGCACTTTAATACTTTGTAATACTATACGGCTGATTACGTATTTTTAAAAATCAAGTAATTGCATAGCTGCGCAGTGGCTAAACGGAGCGTAAGTGACTACCTGACTAAGTAATTACAAATTTTAAATCAAAGATTCATTTTCAGATGAATAACTGTTCCTTTTCCTTTTTCGGCTTCGATAGCCATTGAACCACCGATTTCAACGGCTCTAAATTGCATATTTTTTAAGCCATAATGCCCTTCCAAAGCTCCAGATACTGAGGGGTCAAAGCCTTTTCCATTGTCTCGTATGATAATGTCCAAAATGCTGTTTTTACAAGCAATGTTGACTTCAATGTGGCTGGCTTGAGCGTGTTTAAGGGCATTTTGACAGGCTTCTTGCACTATTCGGAACATATTGAGTGCTTGACCGGGGCTCAATGTCATATCATTTTCACAATGGGCATTCACATCGCAGGTGATAGAATCATCCATATTGGACTGTAAATAACTTCTGATTTTGGCAGCAAAAAGCTCAGTTGGGATGGATTCTTCTTTGACTGCCCAGATGGTTTCACGTAAAATATTCATCACGCCGCGGGCATTTTCTCCTACATTTTCAAGTTTTTCAATGGTATTATTGACGCTTTCTTCTGATTTATCGCGCTCCAAGCGGTATTCCAAATTGTCTATTTGACCTATAAGATGGGCTAAGCGAGCTCCTACGTTATCGTGTAACTCGCGACCTATGCGTTCACGTTCATCTTGAACTTGTTGTTTGGCTTGCTGTTGGAGCAATTCCTGTTTTTTCTGATTTTCTTTAATGATTTGAAAACGTTTGAAAATGGCGATAAAAAGAAAGACTACTTCAAAAATTTGAGCAGCAACGAAAGGCATTTCCGAACGCCCGAAATAATTGGGGTATATTTTATTGTTGTGTAGAATGACGCTGATACCGACGATGACAATGGGTGAAAAAGCGATTAAAAAAAACAACGCGGTGAGTTTAAATTCTTTTCTCACCATAATAGGCATCAAAATGACCGTTAATTGAGAGAAAATAAAGGTAATATTGGCGGCTCTGACTAATACTCTTCCGCTATCAATATCCATGTAAAATAGCCCTATGAACGTAAATAAACTCAATAAAATGATTATGAATTGAATCCATCGCGTCAATTTTAGAGGTGCATTCTTTTTTTCAAAAAGTAGGGCTTTCTCAAATAGTAGAAAAAATATGACTGCCCCGACTGTCCAAATGCCTCTCGATAAATAGGCTAAATAGGGCATATTGGGCCATAGCCACATGAAAGAAAACCCTTTAAAACCCGCTGACATTTGTAAGCAACAAAGAATATAAAGGGCAAAAAGGATGTATATTTTTTCTTTCCAAAAGAGCCATAGAGCGAGGGAAACTACGGTGGAAAGGATTAAAAAAGTGAAATAGCCGATATAATTGATGGATTCTTGAAGGTTAATATTATGATATTGGGTTTTGGTGGTAAGTCTTAAATAGCCTTTTAATGAACTGATATCATTATGAAAACAGGCATAAACCGTCAAAAGTTGACCTTTTTGAGGGAATAAAGGTACGATGGGGTAGCGGCTTTCGATTTTACGCTGATAAAAAGGGTAATTCAGCCCTAAAGTATCTGAAAACAAGCATTTATCACCATCAAAAACATAGAGTTTCGCCTGTTGAGTTATGGCAGCATCGAACCAGAGATACCATTCATCCGCCAAATCTTCCTTAGCTTCTACGGAGAGTCGTACCCAGAAATAATCGTTTTTATAGCCTAATTGGAGATAATCGTTGGGCAGTAATTGCCATTTATTATCATGGGTTGAATTCCTTAAATCGTTGACGGTGAGTACCCCCTCAGTATCAGAGTAAAAATAAGCAAAGTCTTTGACATTCAATGCGTTATGTACATTGTCTAAGCCTAATATAATAACAGTTTGTCCCCGTATGGAGGCAATTATGAAGAGTAAAAAATATATTAAAATGATGCTTTTTTTCAAAGGTATTCTTCGTTTTTAAAGCTCAAAATTAAAGATTAAAAATACGTAAAATGACGTATAGTTATTCATACGTAAATAGAATAGTTTTGTGAACGTAAATATATGAAAAATTTACAAGAGTGCTCTGTATAACCTTTAACACCAAATGATTTTAAGCCTTCAAATAAATCAACGGACTCAAACAAATAAACTCAACAATTGATTTTATCAAAATAGAATTTGAGCATATTGAATTATTATCCCATTGCACCGCCGATTTATCAAAATGTTGATTATTTCATGCCTTTTTTCTCATTTCAATATTAGTTTTCTATTTCTCAAAGGGATGGCACAATACATGCATCTATCCCTCATTCCGCGAGATAGCTTAATTATTCTTATTTAAAATTCCTTTTACAATTTTTCTTAATGTTTTTAAGCAATAAAATGAGTTTTAGAAGTGATTTTGTGTTTTTAAAAAATTTATATTTAAAATCTATATGGAATTTTTCAAGCTTTTGAATCTATAAAAACGAATTTAAAACCTAATGAGTTAAGTGAAAAATCCTTTTTTAACAATAAAAATAACGATGATGAGAACGCCCGCTTTAATCCTAATGTTCATATTCTCTTTTTTGATAAGTGCGCAAAGCCAAAACACGGCAAAGGCTATTGAAAAAATATTGAAAGATGTGAGAATGGGTATGCCCCTTTCAGATTTTAAAAAATTGCGCCCCAATGCCAAAGGCGGCGACGGTTCCGATTTTAGAGTTGTAATGGATGAAATCATTGAAGCCAAAGGCATCAAAGATTTGACTTTTTACTTCGATGCGGAAGGAAAACAGCCATTTTATGAAGTCATTATTGAGTTTAAAACGGCAGCTATTCGCGATGAAATAGCCGCTAAGTACTTTGGCAAACTCAATCATCCCTTAAAAAATGATCATTGGGTTGTTTATAATGGAGATAAAGGTTATAAAACGGTGGGCTGGACTTATGAATCCCGCTTGATTTATTGCGGACAAGTGCCTAATTCAGAATGGGCAGCGGATGAAATGTTTGAAATAGGTGAAAAAATGAAGCTTTGTGACTTCCGTTTTAATAAAAATGACGACATGAGCACTCAAAATACTGAGGGGGGGGAAGAAGTTGTCAAAAAAGATGATGATGTCAAAAATGATGAGGTCAAAACAGGTGATTACACTTGCGAGGATTATGCAAAGGGAATTACTGAGCTTTTTGAATCAGGAATGAAGCTTTCGATGCCCTCTGATTCACTTTCTTTTGTATTCCCTACAATTAAAAGAATGCCTGATGACTATGATTTTAGGGATGAATTCGTATTGAAAAGCAATAAAAATGGCTTGAAAGAGATAACTTTTTTAACCAGTAAAAAGACAGGAAAAGTGCTTTACGAGGTCATGTTGGAGTTTGAAAACGCAGATTCTACGATGCGTTTGGCAGAAATGATGTTTGGAAAAGCGAATCACCCGTCATTAGAAAATCACTGGGTTATAGGCTTGAGCCCGATTGAAAATGAGCATAGAATGGTGTCTTTGGCGTGGGTCTATGAGAATAAATTCATGTTTGCGACCAATCTATTGAATACTGAATTAACGGACGATGAAAGTTTCAAATTGCCCGATGATTTTATTGAAAAATGGAACAACGATGGCATGAAACCCGTCAATAATGATGTAAACAACGCCCCTACTGATGAGGCTACAACCACACTCCAAATGAATAATTTCATCGCGGCTGCCGTGGTGGATTTTGAAGATTTCAAAGGCGAACCGTTGGCGGATAAAACGGAGGAATTCTTAGCAAAAGAGCTGTTTTCGGGGGCTGAACAAACGATAATTCGTAAAAATGCGGCAGGTAAATGGCGTTTGGAAGCCCGTTTTCCGACACAAAGCCTAATAGAAGGTGCAGATTTGGAGTATGAAGGTTTAGTGAAATTAATTCAGAATTTGGAAGGTTTGGAGTATCGTATTGTTAAAAAATCGGATTTCAGCTCAGCCACCAGTAAAACATTTATTTGGGATGTTCAAACACTTGATGATGCTTCTACGGGTGTGATTATGAAATTGCAACTTTATAAAACAAGCAAAGGTGAGTTTGGGATAAAATTGGAAATCGGCAAGTAACTCGGAACTCCAGTTCCGCAATCTGAAAAAAAGCATCGCTCTTTGTTATTCTGAAGCGCAGCGAAAGAATCTGAATATCAATATTTTAATGTGAAAACACCTATTTTTTTAAATACAGATTCTTTCGCTGCGCTCAGAATGACAACGATCCTTTTCCATATACGGAATTGCTGATGCAAATACTTCTTTTACTTTATTTTATTGAAAATCAAATGTTTATGAAAATATTAAATCGTATTTATATCGTTTTATTCACAGTTTTAGGGGCTTCATTCGCTTTTGCACAGTCGCCTGAATTGCGGGTGCCTGCCACACATGAAGCCAAAGAGATGATCTTTTCAAAGGACGATAAATTGATGATTTCGTTGGGTGAAAGCGAGTTGAGGATATGGCGTACTGAGGGGCCGTATCTTTTGAAAACATTGCCGATGCCGGGGAGTGATACGTTATATGATACTGATTTACATATTTTAAAAGATAATTCAAAATTGGTTATCAATCAAAATGGGCGAGTGCGAATGCTCAATCTCCAAACTTTTGAATGGGAAAAATCAACTTGGAAAATTGAAAATCCTTCAACGACGGGTTTGAGCAATGACGGGAAGTTTTTATACTACAATACTGGTAATGGTAATTCTGGGAAAATTTTAAAATTAGATTTAGCAACAGGGAAATCCATTTTAGTTGTTAGCTATAAAGGCGAAGAAGATGTTTCTTTTGGTGGTAAAATGTCATTTAACGCTGATGAATCGCTTCTATTGGGTTCAAGTTTGATTGATTATGGTGGTACTTTGCTTGATTTAAAATCGAAAAAAATTCTCTATCATTTCAAAGAACCACAATGGCCTCTTTTTATCAATGAAGCGGGGAATGTGATAGTTAGCAGTCAAGTGAAAGTGGGCGACTCTGATAAAGATACTTACGGTGTAAATCGGAAATTTAAAGTGGAGGAGATGGATCCCCGCACTCAAAAAGTGCTGCGCTCCATGACGGTAGCCACCAAATCGGATGATATAAAAGATTATAATGGTATTATTTGGATTGGCCATAATGGTAAGGATAAAATTTTATATGAAATTAATCAACGTTTTTATACAGTCAATACCACGGATTTTACCCAAAGCAAAAGGCAGCAAGTGAAGTTCACGACGGAAAGTTTTTCGTCTAATTCGGCTTCGCTTTCAGCCGGTGGAAAGTTTGCTTTTTGGTCGGGTTATATGACGGCTTTCAAAACGGACGATATTAAAAAACCTTACTCATTTGGCATTTCACCTTATCAGCCTTTTATGTTGAGTGATGTGAGTCAAGGGAACGATTTGAAATTATTGGCTGGCAATCGAATAGTCAATTTTGATAATCGTGGTTTATCATTGACCCAATTGCCAACGGGTTTGTTTTTTGATTTTCATTCAAGTTACCGCTATTTACCGAGCCAAAAACGGCTTTTTATTGAGGGTGTTGCGTTCAAAACGTTTAATGATACGCCGCCGTATGTCTATGATTTGAAGGACGATACGAGTAATTATAAGCCACTTATTCTGTCAAAAGAGTTGAATTATGATGTATTAGCGATGCGAGAATATGATTCTCTGAACACAATTATTTTATTGAGCAGTGACCGCTTTTTTATCATGGATACGCGCAATCTTAAAGTGAAACAACAGGTGCTTTACGGCGACGGGTTTTCACTCAGCGTGAACGTGGGTCAAACCAATGATGACCATATTTGTGCTTTATCGCCTGATAAAACAAAGGTGATTATTGCCCTTTCAAAAACGGAAAGTCAAGACGATAATACAGTAATAGTGTGTTATGACTTAATCAATAAAAGGAAAATTTGGCATTACGAACCCAAATTGATGTGTTCAAATCCTGTTTATACTGAGGGGGGTAAAAAAATTAGATTTTTTACTGAAAAAAAAGTTTGTGTGACGCTTGATGCTCAATCGGGTAAAATGCTTTCGTCGGCTACGCTAATTCCACAAGCTGATAATGCGAGCCAATTTTCACCGACTCAAAAGTATGTATTGACCAAATCTTTCAAGGAGGCTCTCTTTTTCGGAGGCATTTCTAACCTTGATGTTTATGACGCGTTGACTAAAAAATTGGTGCTTTCAGTGCCACAACAACGCACTTATTTCAGAGGAGCTGTTTTCATGTCTAACGATAAATATTTGTTGACGCAAGATGAAGACATGAAACTATGGGACTTGACAACCGGGAAAATGGTTGCCCGAATTGTCCTTTTTCAAAATAGCAATGATTGGATTTTATTGACACCTGATGGTCGTTTTGATGGCTCTCAAGGCGGTTTGAAGCAATTATATTACGTAAAAGGTCAGGACGTGATTCCTTTGGAGCAACTTTACGAGGGTTTTTATACGCCTGGATTGACCAAGCAAGTCTTAGCAGGAACGGTTTCTGAGGGAAAACAAGACATAAAAAATATCAAGTCACCCCCCTCAGTAAAATTGACTTACGAGCCTTCCAAAACCTATAAAGAGTTGCTTTTAGAAGGGCAAATTATGGAAGTGAAAGTGGATAAAAAAATGGTGCAAGTGGTAGCGGAAGCAACTTGTAACGAGGGTGTTATTGAGGAAATTCGCTTGTACCACAATGGTAAATTGGTGGGTAACTCTACCCGCAATTTGGTGGTGGAAGATGAAAAAAGTAAAAGCGAAAAAAAGGTATTTGATATAGAATTATTGGAGGGTGAAAACAGCCTTAAAGTGGTCGCTATCAATAGCCAACGCACGGAATCGAAACCCGACGAAATTGTGTTTATTTATAAGCCTAAAACGCCTTCTTCGATGGGCAGTGTGAATGAAATTACGCTCCACATGGTCGTTATCGGCATCAATAAATATAAAAATCCAAAATACAATTTGAACTATGCCATCGCTGATGCTTCCAGTTTTAAAGAGGCCATTGAAAAAGGTGGAACGAGCATTTTTACGAAAACCAATATCGTTTTTCTGAATGATGAAAAAGCCACAAAAGAGGGCATTTCAACTGAATTGGATAAAATTAAAGCCACCGCTACGCCTAAAGATGTGTTCATTTTTTATTACGCAGGGCACGGTGTTTTAAACGAAAAAAAGGACTTTTTCCTCGTGCCTTATGATGTCACTCAGCTGTATGGCAACGATAATGCTTTAGCTCAGAAAGGCTTGAGTGCCAATCAGTTACAACAGTTTTCAAAGGACATAAAAGCTCAAAAACAGCTATTTATACTCGATGCTTGCCAATCGGCAGGTGCGCTCGACCAAATCGTAGCCGCGCGGGGTGCAGCTGAGGAAAAAGCGATTGCTCAACTCGCTCGTGCTACGGGTACGCATTGGCTCACGGCTTCGGGCAGCGAACAATTTGCTTCTGAATTTGCTCAATTGGGGCATGGTACTTTTACCTATGTTTTACTGGAAGCACTGAGCGGTAAAGCGGATACGGGTGGCGATAAAAAGATTACCGTGAAAGAACTCGACGCTTACCTACAAGAGCAAGTGCCCGAAATCACAGCTAAATACAGAGGTACCCCTCAGTATCCATCGAGTTATGGGTTTGGGAATGATTTTCCGATTGGAGTGGTGAAACAATGATTTTAATCTACATTTATAATTTTTATAGGGCTTTACCCTATCCTGATGTATTGCGCCCTTTCAGGG
The DNA here is from genome assembly GCA_031424515.1 of Saprospiraceae bacterium. GTDB lineage: Bacteria > Bacteroidota > Bacteroidia > Chitinophagales > Saprospiraceae > JAAFJT01. The sequence continues at coordinate 117 of JANPHO010000096.1, read as the reverse complement.
CTTAGAGATTTCTATGTAAACCATCCAGCCCTGACAGGGCGCAAAACATCAGGATAGGGTAAAGCCCTATAATAATTATTAATGTAGTTTAAAATCATTGTTTCTCCACTCCGATCG
>JANPHO010000095.1:0-6120 GCA_031424515.1 Saprospiraceae bacterium | reverse complement strand
TGTTTTGCGTAACCCCTCAGTATTATATCTGAACTTACTCTTTTACAATTGTTTTCAGTTTTGCTCACCTTCCAAATGCCTCAAAAAGGTATCGATTTCTGATTTGGTTGGTTTTCTCCTTTTACTTCTGAGTATTGCCACAAAAAGGTATCAAGTGGCTTTTATCAAATTCCCCTTTTTTTGCATCTCCTCTTACTTAAAGTAGGGTTTTCAAGATAAATGCCACAAAAAGGTATTTTTACTATATTATCTCTAATCTCATTTTTACACTTTGATGCAACGATGTAATTACATCATTACATCAAAACATTGTTGCATCATTTAAAATTAATGCAATAATGTATTGATGTAATTAAATATTATTTTACTTTTGTTCAAAATATAAAAAACATGATTATTTCAGTGATGAACCTCAAAGGAGGGGTCGGAAAAACGACTATTTCTACCAACTTAGCCACTTGTTTTGCCCTCGATGGCTTCAAAGTCTGTATTGCCGATTTGGATAATTCCCAATTCAGTTCCAAAAAATGGAATACGCAGCGCGGCGATACCCAGCCCGCTATTCCTGTTTTTGGGGCATCGGGCTATAAATCGCAATCAGGATTTTCATCAGAGGAAGGCAAAGAGATGGCTCAAACCATCAAAAGCTTAAGCAAAGATTACGAAATAGTGATATTGGACGGTGCGCCCGTTTTTGAAGAATTGGCGACTTGGATGATACTGGTTTCGGATTTAATAGTCTGCCCTATCCAAACTTCAGCATTGGATGTGTGGACTATGAAAAATATCAAGCAGAAAATAGACCAATTGGCGGCAATGGGTCATGAAAAAGAGGTTTGGCTATTGCTCAACTTTTATAATGCCCAAAGGCGCCTCGACAAAGACATAGAGCAAACTCTTGTTGATATCGGAATGAAAGTTTTTAAATCTCGAATTTCGAATCGTGTCTCTTACAAAGAAGCTATTATTGATGGTATTGGCGTGGTTGAAACCAAAGATAAAAAGGCTTCGGAAGAGATCATGGCAGTTTTTAATGAAGTAAAATCTGTTGTTTTAGTCAATCAAAAAAATGAACTGTAACTATGAAAAAAGAATCAAGAACATCAAAAATAACCAGTGTGTTCGATAGTTTAGATATTGATAAATTATCGTCTGTGGCGAGTCAAATGAGCGCACCTACCGATATACCAAAGCCGACCCCCTCAGTACCAGAGCCTGTACAAGCAACTGTTGAAGTAGAGTTAGCGACCGAAAATCCGAAGAAGGATCGTCGCTTTACGATTATCCTACCCCACGACCTTTACATGAAAATGGTACTCAAAACGAAGTCGGATGGCATCTCATTTACCAAGTACATTCACGCGATTATGGAAAAAGACTTATCATAAAACCGTATTGATGTAATGATATAATTATGTTTTGATGCAATGATGTAATTTTATCTTTGGTTTTAAGGCTTGTATAGAAATTTTCTGTCGGCATTTTAAAAAACAAAATAGGGAATTTGGGTGAATATCTTCATGCCTTTTTTTAGCTTTAGAGACGTTAAATGAAAATTGAGAACAAGTTGTCGAGTAAGCTAATAAAGTTTTTAGAATCGAATTAAAAGAAGGTTTTATGATTGGTGTGGATTGAGATTTTATTTCTAAAATTGACAATCGCTGAATTTGAGTTCTTTATCAATATAAAATTTGAATTAACATCTGCACTCACCGAGAGTTTTTGCGGTGAGGAAAAAGCCTATTCTAAATTGCATGAATACACTTTGATGTAATAATGTAAATATGTATTAATGTAATGATGCTATATTTTGATGCTTTTTAAATTAGAAAACTGAGGTAGTTATTTGGAAGATACAAACCTGTAATTGCAAAATGATGTAATGATGCTATCATGCAATGATGTAAAATTTTAACTATGGAACAGAATAATAAAATAATCCTTTTTCAAGAAAAGCGCATTCGGAGGGAATGGCACAATGATAAATGGCATTTTTCAATAGTGGATGTCATTGAGGTTTTGACGGATAGCCCAATACCTCGGAACTATTGGACGAAGGTGAAAAAGAGTCTGATAGAAGAAAGTCAAACGCATCCGTTTTGGATGCAGTTGAAATTAATGGCATCGGATGGCAAATTGCGCCTCACAGATTGCACAGATACTGAGGGGGTATTGCGGCTCATTATGTCAATTCCTTCGCCGAAAGCTGAGCCTTTTAAATTGTGGCTGGCGCAAGTAGGGCGGGAGCGGGTAGATGAAATCGAGAATCCAGAATTGGGCATTGAGCGCATCAAAGAGCTTTACAGAGCGAAAGGATATTCGGATGAGTGGATTAATATGCGCTTGAAATCAATTGATATTCGAAAAGAACTAACGGATGAATGGAAGGGTAGGGGCGTAAAAGAAGGTCAAGAATATTCGATATTGACGGCTGAGATTTCAAAGGCGACTTTTGGTATGTCGCCATCGGAGTATAGTAAATTTAAAAATCTGGATAAGCACAATCTGCGGGATCACATGACCAATTTGGAATTGATTTTTACGATGTTGGGCGAAGAATCCACGCGACAAACTGCCGTTGAAAATGATGCTATTGGCTTTGAAGAAAACCACGAAGCGGCTGTAAAAGGCGGAACTATTACAGGGAAGGCATTAAAGCTCTATGAAAAAGAGTCCAATAGGAAAGTTGTTTCGCCCGAGAATTTCCTCAAACAGATAGAAGAAGCGGAGAAAAAAGGTCAACTACCGGACTAAAATACCAAACAATGATTGCATTATTACAATATGATGTAATGATGCAATAATGTATTTATGCTATGGTGTAATGATGCAATAAAATTTTAATCATATTATTTCAATTCTCAGTATCTGTATATTAACCTACAACTATTTCAATGAAAAATATACTCATTTTACTCTTACTAGCAAATATTCTTACCGCCCAAACAGTGTCTAAAATTGATTCGGGTAGCATAAATAGCGCGGGATATAAAATCATTTTTCCCGAAAATTATCAAAAAAAGCTTATCATGTTTGCGCATGGTTACGAGTTTATGGGCTCGCCTGCACAATCGAAAAGCCCTGATTTTGCACGGCGTTTTAAGCCATTTTTAGATAGAGGTTTTGCCGTAGCCGCTTCTGATTATGCTTATCAAGGCTTTGCGATGCCGCAAGGCGTGGATGATAATGAGGCTTTACGCGAGTTTTTCTTTAAAAAATATGGAAAACCTGATAGCTGTTTCATAGTCGGTCAGTCTATGGGTGGTGGTGTGGCATTAGCAACAATGGAAAATTTTGATGAAAACTATCAAGGGGCATTGGGTTTGTGTTCGTTTTCAAGTCGTCCATATTTGCAATGCCGCAAAGAGTTTGAAATATATGCTGTTTTCAATGTTTTATTCCCGAATGTCGTGCCTACTTTGTCTAATGTGATGGATATTTCAGTGCCTTACAAAGCCATTAATCCAAGAGACTTTGGCTCAAAATCAAAAGCGATTCGAGATGGTTTTATGAAAGATTCGGTTTTAGCCGCAACCTTTGCGCAGCATTTTGATTTAAAATTGTCGGATTTAGCGATGTCTTTGATGTTCAATGAAAATGTTTTACGTGATGTAGCTCAAAAATCGGGCGGCAATCCTTTTGATAATACCAACACCGTGTACAGTGGTTTTCCAAACGATTGGGAAATCAATAAAAAAGTTGAACGACTTGAAGCCACTGCCGATGCGAATAAAATATTCGTCAAATACGACCGCACGGGCAATATCGGCAAACCGATTGTGATGATGCACACGATTTATGACCAACTCATACCCCCTCAGTATGGCGTAACAAATTTTGAAAATATGGTGCATAAAATGAATAAAGACAAGTTTTTGACGGTCAAAATCACCAATGGGCAAGCGCATTGTGCCTTCACACCTGAACAAACGGGTAAGGCTTTTGATGAATTGAGATTGTGGGTAAAAACGGGTAAAAAAGCAAAGGCTGGGGTCATGGATTAGTTTTTAAGCCTACATTTGCAAGACTTCATAAATTTTAATTTCAACATCACAACTGTTTAAAATGCCTAATTTCTATCAGCACCTTTTTTTTGACCTTGACCACACATTATGGGATTTTGAACGCAATGCCCATGACTGCCTTATTGAAATGTATGACCATTTTAAATTAAAAGAATTAGGGGTTGATGAGGTTGATACTTTTTTTGAAAAATTCAGTGAAACCAACCAATATTATTGGGCTTTGTTGGAAAGAAAAGAAATCACAAGCGATTATATCCGAAAAAATAGGTTTAAAACCGCCCTTTCAAAATTAGGAGTGGACATAGATGAATCTTTTAGTTTGAAAATGACGGAAGTTTTTATCCAATTATTGCCTCTTAAAAAACAATTGATTGAAGGGACAATTGAAATTTTAGACTATTTAAAACCTAAATATCAACTGCACATTATCAGTAATGGTTATAATGATATGCAAATGCAGAAAATGAGAAGCTCGGCAATTGATCATTATTTTATAGAGGTCATTACCAACGAAAAAGCCAAAGCTTTAAAGCCCGAAAAAGCGATATTTGATTACGCACTGAATCGCGCAAATGCCTCATTTTCAAATAGTTTGATGATTGGTGATAATTACGAAGCGGATATAAAAGGAGCGATAAATGCCAGTTTTGATACTGTTTTTTATAATCCTGAAAGGAAAGAAACTATAGAAAAGCCGACTTACGATATTTTTCATTTAACTGAAATGAAAGCGTTTTTATAAAAATATGGGTAGATTTAAAGTTCATACCCCCTCAGTATTGCCTTATTTTCAAGAATCAAATTGATATATGATTGACATAAAAAAAATAACTGCGATAGACGTACATACCCACGCAGAAGTATCGTGCTGTCAGCCACACGATGATTTTCGCCCCGAGTTTGATGTCGCATTTGCCAAATATTTCAAGTCTGACAAACGCCCAACGATGCAAGAAACGGCGGATTTTTATAGGGATAGCAATATGGCTTTGGTCATGTTTACCATTGACAGTGAGCATGAAGTGGGTAAAAAGCGTATTCCCAATAAAGAAGTGGCAGAATGTGCTTTGAAAAACGACGATGTGATGATTGCTTTTGCGAGCATTGACCCACATAAAGGGCGTATGGGCGCACGTGAAGCACGGGATTTGATAGAAAATTATGGTGTAAAAGGCTTTAAATTTCACCCAACTGTGCAAGGTTTTTATCCTCATGACCGTATGGCGTATCATTTATATGAAGTCATTGCGGAGTATAAATTGCCGATGTTGTTTCATTCAGGTCATTCGGGTTTTGGTTCTGGGGTGCGGGGCGGCGGTGGCTTGCGTTTAGAATATTCCAACCCGATGCACTTAGACGATGTGGCGATTGATTTTCCTGATTGCCCGATTATCATAGCGCATCCGAGCTGGCCTTGGCAAGATGAAGCGCTGTCCGTAGCGATGCATAAACCCAATGTTTATATTGATTTGAGTGGTTGGTCACCTAAATATTTTCCGCCTCAATTGATACAATATGCCAATACTTTATTGAAAAATAGAATGTTGTTTGGGACTGATTTTCCTCTGATTACCCCCGAACGTTGGATGAAAGATTTTGCAGAAGCTGGTTTTAAAGAAGAAGTAAAACCTTTGATTTTGAAAGAGAATGCGATAAAGATGTTGGGTCTTGTGTGAGAATTTACCCCTGAATAATCAGTCAAGTTATTACTGATAATATTAACTTGACTGATTACTGCGTTACATAGGGTAGGGGTAGGGGATTCTATGATTTTAAAGTTTCTTTTAAGATATTTTCAATCTATATTTTTAGAAGGAATCGTAAAAGCCATATAAGCTGTAACCAATAACGGCAATGAAAAAAGCGTAAATAGAGTTGCTATACTCATGCCCGAATCCCGTAAAATGCCAAATATCTGAGGACCCAATATTGCTCCAAAACGCCCGATACCGAATGCCAAACCAACGCCTGTGGAGCGCATTACTGAGGGGTATATCCGTGTAGCAGTTGGAAAAAAAGCATTGAACCCACCTTGTACAAAAAAGCCGATAAAGAAGATAAGGCCGAACATAAGCCCAAATGTCAGTTTTAAATT
>JANPHO010000094.1:0-27228 GCA_031424515.1 Saprospiraceae bacterium | reverse complement strand
ACGACTTTATATCCATTATAAAGTGTCGTTTTAAACTTTCATGATATTGATTTATGGCGTATTTTCGCCATTCAAAGTTTTATTTCTACCTTCGGTCTAATTAATTTTTCCTAAAAAATATAAAAATGGCAGCAAAAAACTTCTCTCGTCGCAATCTGGATTTTATACTTTTTGAAGTCCTCGATGTACTTTCTTTAAGCAAATTCGACTATTTCAACGCGCACGATAAAGATACATTGAATTTCACGTTGGATGCTACAACGGATATTGCGGATAAAATCATGTCTCCGAATTTTACCGCTTCCGATAGGCAACAACCGGAATTGGTAGACGGGCAAGTAAAAGTCCACGCGGGCGTGCATGAATTTGTGAAAACATTTGGTGAATCTGGTCTTATAGCAGCCCCTTTTTCCAACGAGTGGAACGGGATGCAACTGCCTAAAACGGTGGCATCGGCATCTGAATTCATCCTTGGAGCGGCTCACAATAGTTTTATCATGTACACCGATTTGACAAAAGGAGCGGCAAATTTGATATATAAATTCGGTTCTCAAGCACAAAAAGAGGCATTTTTACCTAAAATGTTATCGGGTGAATGGCTTGGCACTATGTGTTTGACGGAGACGCAAGCAGGGAGCTCGCTATCTGATGTCGCTACTACCGCCACGCCTCAAAGCGATGGTTCTTATAAAATAAAAGGTCAAAAAATATTCATTTCGGCGGGCGACCATGATGTTACGGACAATATTGTGCACCTCGTTCTCGCTCGTATCGATGGCGCACCCAAGGGAACGAAAGGTATTTCCCTTTTTATTGTTCCTAAAAACCGCTTTAGTGTCGGAGTGACTTCAAGTCACTCCGACACTAATTTAGAAAGCAACGATGTTACTTCCATCGGCATTTATCATAAAATGGGTCAAAAAGCCACGCCAGCGATGCACCTTGAATTCGGGGCAAAAGATGAATGTATTGGCTACTTACTCGGCGAAGCCAATCGAGGACTTCCGCAAATGTTTTTAATGATGAATGGTGCCCGATTAGGTGTTGGTTTGGGTGGTGTCAATATCGCTTCGGCTGCTTATTATGCCTCCTTGCAATACGCTCAAGAACGCCCACAAGGTCGTCGATTGAATGAAAAAAGTGCATTGGGTGAGCCTACAACCATCATTCACCACCCCGATGTACGCCGTTTACTATTATCTCAAAAAGCATTTGTAGAAGGGACATTGTGTTTCATATTAAAATGTTACCAATATTTGGATTTAGAAAAAGCCCATGATGACCCCTCAGTACAGAAGCGTTACAACGCCTTATTGGAGCTTTTAACGCCCGTTGCTAAAACTTATGGCGCAGAGGGCGGCATCCTTTCCGTCAATAACGGCTTACAAGTATTGGGCGGCTATGGCTACACGGAGGATTTTGAATTGGAGCAAATGGCGCGCGATGTGCGCATAATGAGTCTTTACGAAGGCACAACGGGCATACAAGCACAAGCCCTTTTGGGTCGTCAAATTCCTTTAAATAATGGTAAATCTATGGCATATTGGCTTGAAGAAGTGATGCCAGATGTAGAATCTGCTAAAAAACACCCCCCATTAAAGCCCTATTCGGATATTTTAACAACTGAAATTGAAAACTGGCAAAAGGTAACGAATCACCTAGTTTCAAAAATGGGTGACGCTGAAATATTCCTTTCGGATGCCACTTTATACCTTGAAATGTTCGGTATTATGAACGTCGCATGGCAATGGTTGAGCATGGCAACAGTGGCTCAAAATGCCCTTGAAAATAATAATCCACAAGGTGATGAAAAGGTTTTTTATGAATCAAAAATCCATACGATGCAGTTTTTCTACAGCTATGAAGTTCCTAAATTAAAAGCCTTAACTACTCGCCTTTTAGACCCCTCAGTATTGACGGTTTTTGATGATGAAAAAGAGGTGATAATGTGAAAATAATTGGTATTTTCTGTCGGGCTTAAAATTAATAAAAATGCGTAGCGAAGCGTAGACTTTTCATTGATTTTAAGAGCCGACAGAAAATACCAATTATTTTAACCAACAGCTTAATGCGGACCTCAAGTTCCGCATAAAATCAAAATGCGGAGCTTGAGTTCCGCACTACAAAAAAATGAAAAAATACAATTTCAATCCCGGCCCTGCTATGATACCCCCCTCAGTATTGGAGGAAGCCGCAGAGAGTTTAAAGGAATACAAGCATTTGGGCATGTCAATTGCCGAAATAAGCCACCGAGCACCCGCATTTTTAGAAATAATTGAAGAAGCAACGGCTTTAGTAAAGGAATTATATGGCTTAAATGATGATTTTGAAGTGATATGGGTGCCGGGTGGCGCGTCCTCGCAATTGGCTATTGCGCCCATGAATGTGCTCAATCCACGCCAAAGTATGGCAATTGTGGATACGGGATATTGGGCAACTAAAGCCATAAAAGCGGCTTCCGAAATATGTAAAGTCCACGTTTTAGGCTCTTCAAAAGACACGAATTACGATAGGATTCCTAAAAATTGGTCACTTCCAAAAGGGACTCAATACCTTCACGTTGTATCCAATGAAACAATTGATGGGACTCAATATCACGATTACCCATCGGTTGCCGCGCTGTCGCTCGCAAAGACAACCGTCCCTTTGGTGGCGGATATGACCTCCGATTTTTTATCACGCCCTTTGCCGCTTGAAAAGTTCGGAATCATCTTCGCTTCGGCACAAAAAAACTTCGGTATGGCGGGTGTGACCTGCGTAGTGATTAGAAAAGATATGTTGGAACGCCAAGTGAAACGTATAATTCCCTCTATTTTTAACTATAAAACCCACGTTTCAACGCAATCATTATATCATACCTGTCCGACTTTTCCCATCTATGTTTCTATGCTCGCTTTGAGGTGGACGAAAGAGCAAGGCGGTTTACTTGAAATGCAAAAGCGCAATGCTGAAAAAGCCACCCTTTTATACAATGAAGTGGACAGAAATCCCCTTTTCAAAGGCAGTGTAGTGAAAGAAGATAGGTCAGTAATGAACGTCTGTTTTAAAGCCATAAACCCCGAAATCGAAGCCGCTTTTTTAAGTTTTACTGAAAAAAACGATGTTGTTGGCATTAAAGGCTTCCCTACGGTGGGCGGTTTTAGAGCCTCCATTTATAATGCAATGCCCTTGGAAAGTGTGCAGGTTTTGGTGGATTTGATGAGATATTTTGAAAAGGGCTACCCCCTCAGTATTTAGTCAAATAAAATGAAAAAGAAAGTCTCAAAAGTTAAAAAGCCATCACTGACCAAAAAATACGAGCAGCAAAAGTATTTAATTATCATTTTAGTTTTATTGTTAGTTATCTTTTTTGGATTACCCAATGCTGTATTATATTCTAAAATTGGATTGATTAGGTTATTACCACTGCTATTAATTTTCCTTGCGATACCTCATTTTATTCTCAAATTGTTAAGTGTTACAAATGTTTTTAATACTTGGGTTAGGATAATTGCGACATTCTCAGGTATTCTTTTAATACCAATTTTCGGATTTTGGACTGGTTATTTATCTGACAAGGATTTAGAAAAACATGGAAAACGAACTAAAGGTGTTGTTTCACAAAAATGGAAATCTAAGAATGTATGGTTATTCACATGTAAATTTAGAATAGGAGACAATGAATATGAAACATTTTCAATAACGGATAAAGAAAATAAATACCAAATTGGAGATACATTAACCATTTGATACTCCTCTCAAACTCCCGATATTAATGAAATAGTTGAGTTGAAATAAAAAATATAGTAAAATGAAACTCCTCCCCGTACACAAAACCATAGAAGAAAATCAAGCCTTCCAAGACAATCCCGATTGTGCTGAAAGCTTGATGCAGGCGATTGATTTTTTTAATAAAATCGGCTATAACCCACCGTGGATTGGCTATTATGCTGAAATAAATGGGCAATTAGTGGGTAGTTGCGCAGTTTTTAAGAAAAATCCGCAGGACGGATTAGTTGAAATTGCTTACGGTACATTTCCTCGATTTCAAAATCAAGGTGTCGCTTCTGAAATGTGCCGACTTCTGGTTCAATTAACTTTGGCAACTGACCCAACACTCAAAATCACTGCGCATACCCTACCCGAAGAGAATTATTCAACCCGCATTTTAAAGAAAAACGGCTTTGAATTATCGGGCACAATTTGGGATGAAGAAGACGGAGATATTTGGGAATGGGTTTATAAAAAATGATACCCCCTCAGTATTTGACAGCTTTTTGAATAGAGATACTATAATTTTAACCATAAAAACAAACAAAATGAATAACGAAATCGCTGTTTTTGAACAAAAGAGAATCCGCCATATTGAACATAATGGCGAAACACATTTTTCAGTAGTGGATGTCATTGAGGCATTGACGGACTCGCCTAATCCTAAACGTTATTGGTCGGATTTAAAAAGACGGGAACCGCAGGTGTACGAATTATGCGTACAACTGAAATTACAGGCTGCGGATAAGAAATTTTATAAAACTGACTGCACAAATACTGAGGGGGTATTCCGCCTAATTATGTCCGTGCCTTCGCCCAAAGCTGAGCCCTTTAAAATGTGGCTGGCATCGTTGGGAAAGCGGGAATTGGATGAAATTGCTGACCCTGAATTGGGCTTTGAGCGCCTGAAAGAAATTTATCAGACCAAAGGATATTCCGAAGAATGGATAAAACAGCGTTTACAAACCATCAATACCCGCAAGCAACTCACCGACGAATGGCAAAAACGCGGGGTGAAAGAGGGGCAAGAGTATTCCATTTTAACGGCGGTCATTGCAAAAGGCACTTTCGGCTTAACGCCTTCCGAGCATAAGGAACTAAAAGGTTTGGAAAAGGAAAATCTGCGCGACCACATGACCGACCTTGAACTCATCTTCACGGCATTGGGCGAAGCCGCCACTAAAATCTATACCGAAGATAGCGATGCGCAAGGGTTTGAGGATAACCACGATGCTGCTTTAAAAGGTGGAAAAGCGGCTGGTAATGCCCGTAAAAACTTTGAAATAGATACCAAACGCCAAGTTGTTTCACCCAAAAACTTTTTAAAAAGCGAAGACGATATTAAAAAAATTGAGCCTTAAAAATTAGGGCAATATATAAGGTATCCTTATATTTGGTTTTAAATATGAAGTAAGCGTATGAAAATAATAAGTGCGGGAGGTGGTATTGGCGGTTTAGTAGCTGCTTTGAGTTTACACAAAGCAGGGTTTGAGGTAAAAGTCTTTGAATCTGTGAAAGAAATAAAGCCTTTGGGCGTGGGCATCAACTTACTCCCGCACTCTATACGTGTGTTGACAAATTTGGGTTTAGAGCCTAAAATTGCTGAAAATGCCGTTGAAACCCAAGATTTGGTATATGCCAATAGACACGGGCAGCTCTTTTGGGAGGAGCCGCGCGGGCGTTTTGCCGGCTATAAATGGCCACAGTTTTCGGTGCATCGGGGCAATTTGCAAATGCTTCTATTCCATGAAGTTCAACGGGTTATTGGTGCTGATAATATTAGAACCAATCATCATTTACAGGAATTTCATGATGTGGAAAATGGCATTTTAGCGACTTTTATTGACCGTGAAACGGGCGTGGTGCAATGCCACGAAACAGGCGATATTTTGATTGGCGCGGATGGAATTAACTCCGTTGTGCGCCAAAAACTCTATCCTACTGAGGGGGGTGTCAAATATTCGGGCAATGTTTTATACCGAGGTACAACACTGATGAAACCCTTTTTGACGGGTGCTTCGATGGCGATGATTGGGAGTTTGAAGCAAAAAATGGTAGTTTATCCCATTGAAAATCAATTAGATAGCGAAGGGCGGCAGTTGATTAATTGGGTTGGCAATTTGAAAGAAGGCGATGATTACCAATTAAAAATACGGGATTGGAATAGGCAAGCGGATAAAAACCGTCTCTTAGATATTTATAAAAATTGGCAATTCGATTGGCTCAATGTACCTGAAATGATTGCGGGCGCAGAAAGCATTTATGAGTTCCCAATGTCTGACCGAGACCCATTGCCTCGTTGGACTTTCGGGCGCGTGACTTTATTGGGCGATGCCGCACACCCGATGTATCCGATTGGCTCAAATGGGGCTTCGCAAGCCATTTTAGACGCGGATGCGTTGGTAAATGCTCTTTTAGAAGAAGCCGACATTGATGCTGCATTAAAACGATACGACTCTGAGCGTGTACCTGCTACAGCTAAAGTAGTGCTTCAAAATCGTCAAAAAGGACCCGATTTTATCATGGATTTGATGGAAGAGCGTTTTCCGAATGGTTTTTCAGAAGGTGAAATTCCGCATGATGAATTGGCGAACATCATGGAAAACTATAAGCAAGTAGCGGGTTTTGATATTAAAACGTTGAATGAAAAAGCATAGTCGTATTTCGTTTTTGGTGTTTCGTGTTTCGGCTTACGAAATGTGCAACCGAAACACCAAAAACGAAATACGATAAACACCAATCACGCTTTTTTAACAAATTCTGACTTCAAGCCCATTGCGCCAAAACCGTCAATTTTACAGTCAATATTATGGTCGCCGTCAGTGAGGCGAATATTTTTAACTTTAGTGCCTACTTTTATAGGTCTCAAAGCACCTTTTACGGGTAAATCTTTGATTACAATAACAGAATCGCCATTGTGCAACTCATTACCGTTGGCGTCTAAAACTTTCAATCCTGCTTCGCCAGGTTCTACATCCTCTGGATTCCACTCGTGAAAACATTCAGAACAGACGATTAGAGAATCACTTGGATAAGTAAATTCTGATTTACATTTGGGGCACTTTGGATCTTCAGACATAATTAAGGGTGTTTGATTTTGAATTCATTAAAACGAGAATCCAATGAATAAAATTTAGATTTTCGCAAAAGTAGGTTTAATTTTTAATAAAAAACCATAGTAAAATGAAAAGAATACACTATTTAATCGTGCTTTTAATCAGCTTTTCGCTTGGTGCTTGTAAAGAAACGCCCACGGCTTCTTCTACAACTACCACATCAACAGAAAACACTGACGAAGTGCAATCAGGCGGAATCAAAATGATTCCCATTGAAACGCCCACGGGAAAATTCAAAGTTTGGACTAAAAGATTTGGCGATAATCCACGTATTAAAATCCTGCTTTTGCACGGTGGGCCCGCCATGACGCATGAATACATGGAGTGTTTTGAGAGCTTTTTTCCAAAAGAAGGCTTTGAAATGTACGAATATGACCAGCTCGGCTCGTATTATTCTGACCAACCCAATAATGATGATTTATGGAAAACCGAGCGTTTTGTGGAAGAAGTGGAGCAAGTGCGCAAGGCTTTGGGCATGAATAAAGATAATTTTTACCTGCTGGGCAATTCATGGGGTGGCATTTTAGCGATGGAATATGCGCTGAAATATCAAGATAATATGAAAGCGGTTATCATTTCCAATATGATGGCAAGCATTCCCGATTATGAAAAATACAACAGGGTACTGAGGGGTCAAATGCGGAAAACGCTCGTAGATTCCTTAGAAACTTTTGAAAAAAAGAATGATTTAAAAAATCCTGTTTATGTGGATTTGGTGACTAAAGAATATTATAATCAACATATTTGCCGTTTGCCTGAGTGGCCTGACCCTATAAATCGCGCTTTTAAGCATCTGAATGAGCACGTTTATGTTCTGATGCAAGGGCCCAGTGAATTCAAAGTGGGTGGGCGTTTATTGACTTGGGATGTAAAAGATAAGTTAAAAAATATCAAAGTGCCAACCCTTGCCATTGGTGCAAAATACGACACTATGGACCCCAAAGCCATGGAAGACATCAGTAAAGCGGTGCAAAAAGGGCGTTCTCTATATTGCCCAAATGGCAGTCATTTGTGTTTTTGGGACGACCAAAAAGTGTATTTTAAAGGCGTTAATCAATTTATAAAAGATGTGGATGCGGGGAAACTTTAAACACCCCCCTCAGTATGTCTGCAATAAAATTCGTTTGCAAAACCCTTCAAGCGTTCTAAACCCTTGAAGGGTTTTGTAAACGAATTTTATTGCTGGATTACTCAGTATTTTGATGCAAAAGATAAGAAAATAACGCATAAAAAATATATAAAATGAAGTTTTCAATCAATTTTTTACTCCTTTTTACCCTTATGGCAAGTTTTAAAAAAGCCCAATCGCAAACCGTTTTACCCGAACCCAAGCTCGAACTCATTTTTGAAGCCAAGGTAACGCTCGACCCTCCTCAAGATTTGGGCATTACCACTTATGGAAAACGCCGCATTATTCCCATTACAGGTGGTACTTTTGAGGGACCCAATATGAAAGGTACAGTTCTACCCGGTGGAGCGGATTGGCAAACAGTACGGGCGGATGGCTCAGCCGATTTGGAAGCGCGTTATACCTTGAAGACTGATGATGGCATTTTAATTTATATCCAAAACAAAGGTATTCGCCATGCCAAACCCGAGGTTTTAACTCGTTTAGCAAAAGGTGAAAAAGTAGACCCAAAGGAATACTATATGCGCACGGCTGCTACTTTTGAGGTGGCAGATGGGAAATATGCTTGGTTGAACAAAGCCGTAGTCATTTCAACAGGCGCACGTATGGCAGACCATGTTTTATTGCGGTTTTATAAAGTTTTGTAAAACCGTTTTTAAAAAGAACGATTTACTTTATAATAGTGTAAGGATTCCTTATATTAGTGTTTTGGTTTCATCTATCAACAACAACAAGAATGGATAATGCAACTCAACCAAGTCTCCGCTATGCGTGGTATGTCGTCTTTATTTTGATGCTTGCCAATATATCTTCTTTCATTGACCGTCAAATATTAGCACTATTAGTAGCCCCCATAAAACGGGACATGCACTTATCAGATACTGAAATTAGCCTATTAATGGGTCTAAGTTTTGCTCTGTTTTATACGTTTTTTGGACTTTTTATCGGGCGTTTCGCGGATAAATACAATCGGCGTAACATCGTTATAATAGGCGTGACCGCTTGGAGTTTGATGACCGCTTTATGCGCTGGGGTCAAGAGCTACACCCAGTTTTTCGCGGCGCGCATGGGTGTAGGCATAGGTGAGGCTACATTGGGTCCCTCGGCTTATTCCATAATTACCGATTATTTTCCAAGGAATAGATTGGCAACGGCTTTAAGTACTTATTCGATGGGGATTTTCCTTGGTTCTGGGTTGGCTATTTTGATTGGGGCGGGTTTAGTAAGCACTTTACCAACGAGTGGGACGACCCATTTTCCCATTTTAGGAGATATTTTTCATTGGCAAAAACTCTTCATCTATATCGGTTTGCCGGGTATTGTGATTTCACTTTTGTTATTTACGATAAAAGAACCTGCCCGAAAAGACCTTATAAAAATTGCCAATATAAATAGCGAATTAACTATAAAAGAAGCACTGGCAGTGATTTGGGAACAGCGAAAAACTTACCTCTACGTCACTTTTGCTGCCTCTTTTACGGCGTTCGTGAGTTATGGCTCTACAGCGTGGATCCCCACCTACTTTGCGCGTACTTTCGGTTGGCAAATGAAGGAAATTGGGTTAAAATATGGCATAATAGTCACTATTTTTTCAGCATTGGGTGTGGTAGCAGGTGGATGGGTGGCAGATAGGTACATCAAACAAGGTAGAATTGATGGCAAAGTGCGCGTGGGCTTGATTTCAGGTATCGGTGTTTTATTATCCTCTTTCTGCTTTTTTTTGAGCGACCCCAACACCATTTTACTCTGCATGATGCTGCCCGCTTTTTTTGTCTCATTCCCATTTGGCGCCTCAGTCGCGGTTGTTCAAGAGATTATGCCCAATCGGGTGAGGGCTTTAGCGTCTTCAATTTTTCTATTTTTTGTAAATATTATTGGCATGGGTGGCGGCCCCTTTATTGTTGCTTTTTTCACGGATAGCGTGTTTCACAATGAGCTCTTGATAAAGTATTCTCTGGTCGCTTTGTATGTGATAGGGAGCATTGCTATTATCATTTTTTCTTGGTTGGGTATGAAAAGTTATCCGAAAGTTTTATTGATGAAAACTGCGCCCCCTCAGTAAATTTTAATTAAAAAAATTAGGTAAAATTAGGTTTTAAATATAAGGCAACCTTATATTTGTGAAACCTTTTTTTAAAATTAAAAACTACATGACTGACGGATTTTCGCCCAATAATATATCTAAAAACCTTAAAATAGAGGTAAAAGAGAACATACTCATTGTTGCACTTAATCGCCCCGATAAACGCAACGCTATCAATGATGATACCATTTTAGGCATTGAAAAAGTATTTTCAAACATTCCTAAAGGCGTAAAATGTGCTATTATTTATGGCGAAGGCAAACATTTTAGTGCAGGACTTGATCTTTCAGAGCTCACCGAGCGCAATGCCGTGCAAGGGGTACAACATTCTCGAATGTGGCATCGGGCTTTGGAAAAAGTACAATTTGGTACCGTGCCTGTTGTGGCGGTTTTACATGGTGCTTGTGTGGGTGGGGGGTTAGAAATAGCCAGTGCTTGCCATATTCGTGTGGCTGAAAATTCTACTTTTTATGCTTTGCCTGAAGGTCAGCGCGGTATTTTTGTCGGTGGTGGAGCATCTGTTCGATTGCCAAAATTAATAGGTACAGCGCGCATGATGGATATGATGCTGACGGGTCGTGTACTCAATTCTACTGAGGGGGTCAATTATGGTTTGTCGCAATATTTAGTCGGTGATGGTGAAGGTTTTGATAAAGCTTTGGAACTTGCCAAACGCATTTCAAACAATGCAAGCATGACCAATTATGCCCTCATGCACGTTCTCCCACGCATCGTGGAGGCTGGCCATGATGGCGGTTTGATGATGGAATCTCTCATAGCCGCCATTGCTCAAGATGCACCGGAAGCAAAGGAGCGTTTAAATGATTTCTTAGAGGGTAGAGCTAAAAAGGTGGGTGAATAAAGACGTGTTTCGTATTTCGTTTATCGTGTTTGGATGCGATAAACGAAATACAAAACACAAAATACGTATAAAAAATGGATTTAAAGAAAACACCTTTTTTAAAAATAAAAACTATCAAAGTTGATATTCAAAAAGCACCTCACCCCGAGCAATCGGGAGAGGGGGTGATAGTTTTGAAATCAACGGTGCCACTTAAAAGTCGTCCTCATCGCATGACGCAACGACTTGTGCATTGGGCAAAAAAAACGCCAAATGAGGTTTTTATTGGTCAAAAGGATGAAAAAGGTAATTGGCGTACGTTGACTTATGCTGAAACTTATGAAAAAGTAAAAAGTATTGCTCGGTACTTGCTTCAAACCCCAGTTTCACCTGAAAGACCTTTGGCGATTTTATCTGAAAACAGCATTGAACATGGCTTGATGGCTTTAGCAGCCTTGCATATCGGCATCCCCTACTCTGCCATTGCCCCTGCCTATTCTTTAAAATCAACGGATTTTGAAAAGTTAAAACATACAATCGACTTGCTTACGCCAGGTTTGATTTTTGTTCAAAACGGAGAACATTATAAAAATGCTTTAAATTCAGTTGCTCATAATATTGAAATTATCAGCGCTGATACCCCCCTCAGTAATCACACAAAATTTGAAGATATTTTTACTCTCAGAGCGACTTCAAGCCACCCAGAGAGTAGCATTAAAAAGGCTTTTAATGAAATAAAACCCGAAACCATCGCTAAAATACTTTTCACATCGGGTTCAACCGGTTTACCCAAAGGCGTTATCAATACACATGGCAATATCACTACCAATTGGCAACAAATCACGCAGACTTTCCCTTTTATGCAAAACGGTGGTTTGACTTTCATTGATTGGTTGCCGTGGAATCATACTTTTGGTGGCAATCATAATTTTGGTTTGACGCTTTTTAATGGCGGTACATTATATATTGATGAGGGCAATCCAACGCCGCATGGTTTAGGTAAAACGATTGAAAATTTGCGTGAAATAGCCCCGACCATGTACTGCAACGTACCAAAGGGCTTTGAAGATTTGATACCGCATTTAAGGACAGACAAAGCCTTGCGTGAGCAATTTTTCAGCAAACTTAAACTACTTTTTTACGCGGGTGCAGGCATGCCTCAGCACACTTGGGATGCTTTAGAAGAATTGGCTTACGAAACAACAGGCAAACGCATCTTGATTTCATCGGGTTTGGGGATGACGGAGACGAGCCCGTCTTCTATGTTTAATGTGCATTTTGGCAGTTTTTCGGGTATGCTTGGGGTACCTGTTGCTGGTATGGAGTTGAAATTAGTGCCCAATGGAGGTAAACTTGAAGCCCGTTTTAGAGCTCCGAACGTCATGTCAGGCTATTGGCGCAACCCCGAAGCCACTGCAAAAGCCTTCGATACTGAGGGGTACTATTGCACAGGCGATGCTTTGAAATTTGTGGATGAAAATGACCCTAACAAGGGTATGATATTCGATGGTCGCATTGCTGAGGATTTCAAACTCGATACAGGTACGTGGGTGAGCGTGGGTGTCTTAAAAGCAAAATTGATAACTGCTGGCAATGGTTTGATTCAAGATGCAGCCATTACGGGTCATGATAGGGCATTTTTAGGGGCTATTATTTTTCCAAACCTTGATTATTGTAAAAAATTAGCTGGGTTAGTCGATGATGCCGATTTAAAAACAATAGTGAATACCCCCTCAGTATTGGCAGCTTTACAAGGCGTTTTAAATACATTTGCATCGCAAAACACAGGCAGTTCGACTTTGATAAAACGAGCAATATTTGCAGATTTTACCTTATCCATTGATAAAGGTGAAATAACGGATAAAGGCTCCATCAATCAACGCATGATTTTGGCAAATCGGGCGGAATACGTTGAAATGCTCTATAAAAACCCTTTAATATCGCCCGTTTTAGAAATTCAAAAAATATAAAAACAATGAAAACCAATAAAGAATTGGCTCAAGAGTACAAGCTCATTAAACCCCAAATGGGTGTTTTTCAGATTAAAAATGAAAAAAATGGAAAGATTTTTATTGGCAGCAGCACCGATTTAAGGGCGATTTGGAACAGATTCAAGGTGCAATTAAATTTCGGCAGTCACCGCGATAAAGCCATGCAAGCAGATTGGGTGGCGTTTGGAGAAGATAATTTTACATTCACGATATTAGCAGAAATTGAGGAAAGAGAAAATGAAAAAGTGGATTACGCCAAAGAAGTGAAAACATTGGAGGATATGTTTATTGAAGAGCTACAGCCTTTTGATGAACGAGGCTATCATAAAAAGAAATCAAATTAAGCTATAATTGGTACACTTTTTTTAATTGAAAAACAAGCAAGAATGAAACTCAACCCACCTTTCCGTGCCGACCACGTAGGCAGTCTTTTGAGAACAGATATTTTAAAAGAAAATCGCAACCGCTGGAAAAAAGGCGAAATTTCAGCCGAAACCCTCCGCGCTATCGAAAATAGAGAAATTGCTGAAACAGTAAAAAGGCTGGAAGCAACAGGCATGAAATCCATCACTGATGGTGAATTCCGCCGCGATTATTTTCACCTCGATTTTTTAAAACAATTAGAAGGTGTAACGGTCACTGGAGGCATAGATGCCAACCCAAACGCTAAAGCGGCTGAGGATGGTTTCACGCCCCCAAAATTAAGTGTTACGGGTAAATTGCGCCACGTTCGCACTATTCAGGTTGATGACTTTAATTTTTTAAACTCGATTACTACTGAAACGCCGAAAGTATCTATTCCCTCCCCCACCATGGTGCATTTTAGGGGTGGTCGCAAGTCCATTGCCATTGATGCTTACCCTGATATGGATGAATTTTTTGAGGATTTAGCTGTGTGTTATCGAGATGAAATCGAGGCTTTGTATGCTGCAGGTTGCCGTTATATTCAGTTGGATGACACCAATTTAGCTTATTTATGCGACCCTAAAATGCGTGCGGCAGCTCAAGAGCGCGGCGAAGACCCGAACGAATTGCCTCGCACGTATGCAGCATTGATTAATTCAGTCATTGATAATCGCCCAGCGGATTTGGTAGTGGGGATTCACTTATGTCGCGGTAATTATCGTTCAACTTGGTTTGCAGAGGGTGGTTATGAGCCCGTTGCGGAAATCCTTTTTAACAGCATCAATGTCGATGCTTACTTTTTGGAATATGATGACGAACGTTCAGGAGATTTTGCCCCTTTGCGTTTTGTACCTAAAAATAAAGTTGTAGTTTTGGGCATTATGTCTTCAAAAATAGGTGATTTAGAGTCCGCTCGCTTTTTAACTCAAAGAATAAAAGAAGCGGCTAAATATATGCCTTTGGAGAATATGTGCGTCAGTCCTCAATGTGGTTTTTCAAGTACACACCACGGCAATGCTTTGACACACGCGCAACAATGGAAAAAATTTGAACGCCTCGTAAAAACCGCTCAAACGGTTTGGGGAGACTAATGTAGGACGGAAATGATATTACGAACAGCCACTCCAAACGATGCCCAATCCATTGCACAATTGCATACGGATAGTTGGCGCATTGCTTATCGAGGTATTTTATTAGATAGCTTCCTTGATGGGGATATTGTGCAAAATAGATTAGATGTATGGTCGAAACGTTTTGCAGAACCTACACCCAATCAGCATATAATAATTGCTGAAGAGGATAGTAAAATGCTCGGTTTTGTTTGCATTTATGGCAATGATGACGCAAAATGGGGGTCTTTGATTGATAATTTGCACGTTCGACCTGATATAAAAGGGCGTGGCATTGGAAAAGTTTTAATTAACGAAGCCTTCAAATGGTCAAAATTGAATTATCCTCAATGTGGCGTTTACCTTTGGGTTTATGAAAATAATACTAGTGCAAGAGCATTTTATAGTCATTTAGGCGGTAAAGAAGTTGAAAATTATCTTCATGAAAACCCTGGCGGTGGCGAGGCAAATGCTATTAGGTGTTCTTGGTCAATGTAAATGTGTTATGGAATTTTAAATAAAACTTAAAATGATAATCAAAGGTAAAACATTCATCGTCACGGGTGGTGCATCAGGTCTGGGATTTGCTACTGCTAAAATGATTGTTGAAAATGGCGGGAATGCGCTCATTTTGGACGTTAATACTGAGGGGGGGCAAAAAGCGGAGCAGAGTTTAGGTAAAAACGCATTATTCGTACATACCGATGTTACAAACGAAGAGAGTGTACAAAACGCCATAGATATGGCTATTTCAACATTTGGTTTCTTGCACGGTGCTATCAATTGCGCGGGAATTGGACCAGCTGAACGCATTTTAGGTAGAAATGGCGTCCATTCATTAGCAAGTTTCACGAAAGTTATTACTATTAATTTGATTGGTAGTTTCAATGTGATTCGATTGGCTTCGGCGGCAATGCAGAACAATGAAGTTGGCGCAGATGGTGAAAGGGGGGTTTTAATATCTACTGCATCGGTAGCGGCGTATGATGGGCAAATCGGTCAAGCCGCTTACTCCGCTTCAAAAGGTGGTATAGTAGGTATGAATTTACCAATTGCAAGAGAATTGGCGCGGGTGGGAATCCGCTCGATGGTGATTGCTCCCGGCATATTTGAAACACCTTTGCTGATGGGAATGAGCGATGAAGTAAGGGCTTCGCTCGGCCAACAAGTGCCGTTTCCTTCTCGATTAGGTAAGCCAGAAGAATATGCCTCTTTGGCTAAACATATCATTGAAAATGTAATGTTGAATGGTGAAGTTATTCGTTTGGATGGCTCGATAAGAATGGCTGCGAAATAACCCGTAATATTTAATTAAAATATATAAATGCATTTTTCTGGTAACTAAACTATTATTATTTTAAACTGAGCGGTATTCCACTGCTCAGTTTTTTTATGTTAAAAAATAGCAATGTTTTAATACCCCCTCAGTATAGGAACTCATTTTATACCAAATTTAGGGCAAAAGGGCTAATAATTTCAGGTTTTTCAGTACCATTGTATTGTAAAATCATATTGTAATCAGCCGATTCAATGGTATTGGTTTTAATAAAAAAATCAAAATCGAAGTGTAAAGGAAATATTACGTGGCGGTATTTATGCTGATTAAGCTGTAAATCATGGATAATTTTATTCTTCTCATTGCGGGGTAATTCCTCAATGAAAAGGCTCTCTGGCTTCACTTTATAATACGTGTAATAATCAATTGAAATCAACTCTTTTAAAACTACATCTTCTGGATATTGTTCCGCTGCAAACTGAAAAAGCATTTCATAAACATCTTTCAAAGTATATTTAAATAGGCTTTTCCGCTCGCTGAAATAGATGCCCAAACCCATTAAAAAATCAAAACTGCTGTATTGATTCGTTATGTATTTAAGCGTATGGATGGCGCGCGGCTTATTCCAATAAATCTCCAAAGCGTGCTCCAAAAGCTCAATTCTATGCAGTTCGTCCCTTGTCAAATATTTACTTTCTATGATTTGGTAGGGCGGATTGGGGTCATACACAAAACCATGTTCTTCAGCTTTATGGCGCACGGGTGTACCTTTTAAAAATTTTAAAAACCCTAATTGTAACTCTGGTGCAAAGAGTTTGAAAACTTCCTCAAAACTGTATTTAATATCTTCCCAATAATCCAAGGCAAGTCCAACTATCAAATCCAAGTGCATTTCTACTTTGTCTTGTAATTGGATGATAATGCTCTTTGTCTTTTCAAAATTCTGTTTACGACTGACCTCCAAATTCGCTTTCTGATTCACGGTTTGGATGCCAATTTCAAAGCGGAAAAGGTTTTTAGGGACATTTTCTTGGATGAATTTGATAATATCGGGATGTAAAATATCTGCTGTAATTTCAAATTGAAAAACATTTTCGGGGCGATGATGCTCCAAAATGAATTTAAAAATATCAATCGTGAAATCCCTTTTTATATTAAAAGTTCTATCCAAAAATTTCACCACCCGCCCATTTTGCATCAAATATAAAAGCATCGCTTTGATACTATCATTGGGCAAATAGCGCACTTTATTGTCCAAGCTTGCTAAGCAAAACTCACATTTATATGGGCAACCACGCGAAGTTTCAACGTATAAAACCTTATTGTACAACTCATCGGCGGGATCGTCGATATAAGGCATAATATCTTTATACTCAGTCAAATCGAACATGGGCGCGGTGGAAGTAGCGTGTATTTCACCATTTACTTTGCGCACCAGACTGGGCACCAAATCAATGTTAGGATACGAGTTTAAAAAGTCTCTAAAAGGTATTTCGCCTTCGCCTTGAATGATATAATCCACGCAATCCTGCACAATTACATCTTGCCAATCATAACTCACTTCGGGACCACCCAAAAGGATTTTAATGTTCGGATTTAGGGCTTTTATCCTACGGCATACCTCCAAAGTTTGAGTAATATTCCAAATATAACAGCTAAAAGCCACTATTTCAAACTGACTACAATGCGCAGCGATACTATCTTTATCCTCTTTTATCGTGAATTCTTTCCACTCAAGCCCTTTATGCTCTTCTTTATTCAGTTGATAAAGCAGCCTTATAGCAAGGTTGATATGGATATATTTCGCATTGAGCGTCGTTAATAAAACTTTCATCAGAATGTATTTTGCCGAAATTTGATTGCAAAAATAGGTATTTTAAACTATTTTTAAGTAAAAATATGCTGCCTTTGGCTTCATCAAGCTGAAAGCATGACTGAGGGGGTATAAACCCACTACGTCTTTGCAAAATAGTCGATGAGCGAAATGATATACAATACATCAAATAAAAACCGAACTTCATATATATTTTTTCCGTCATTAAGCGTTAGTTTTGCAACGCCTTTTTATGGTTCAAACTCATCATTAAAATTGATAAAATCCGAATTAAAAATGTCTAAATTGAAAATCACCCTCTTCCTTTCTCTTATTTTTACTTCTTTTCAAACTATTTCCGCTCAAATGCATCAGCAAGATTCTCTTGCTCGTATTTTTAATGAATACATGTATTTGAGTCAACAAACGAACAAAATGGATAGTTTGAAGACGGTTTTATCGTCATTACAAACGCAATATAGCAATTTTGACGCAATTTTGCGCTCCAATAATGAGTCTATCAAGCGCATCACAAGTGCCCAACTTTTTACCTTAGATAAAACACTCAAACAGCAACGGGCTAAAATTGTAAACAGCGTTGATTTTATTCGCAGTGCCAACACAAGCCTTAATGCCATGCAGGTAGCGGGCAGCGTTTCATCGTATCTTGATAACGTTGGGCAACTGAATAATCCCGCCAACGACGAACTCGGTTTTGCCCTTACAGATGATATTGTTAAAATCTTGGATGCCCGTATTCTAAGTAAAAAAGGCATCAAAACCAATCCCAATAAATTCGTTGGCATCGTCAAAGAGGTCATGAGTTCGCCCGTTACAAGTACATTCACAAAGGCAATCCCCATTGTGAGCAATATAAAAGGCGTGATTGATTTAGTCGTCAACCTTACCGCGAATGAAAAAAACGTGGAAGTAGATGACCTTGTGAAGATGAAAAACGACATGAAAAAGTACATTGAGCACTACGAAGGTTTGGAGCAAGCGAATGCCGCTTTTACCTCCAATTTGAACAGCCTAAATGTACGGATTGACGTTTTAAAATCCATTATTCGCAATTATACATTGGAGCGCCTGCGCCCCATTAACCCCTCAGTAAGTATCGATACTTTTAAAAATTTGACCTCCCTTGTCAATCGTTATTGCGATAAAGAAGACGCTCAAACGAAAGTGGATAGAATCATTGAAGGCCATTCGGATGGAAAGGGCAAAGTCAATTATGAAAAAGCCCTCAGCGACCCGCAACTCTATTACCCAGAGTACGCAGTCAATCAAGCCCAAGTCATTTACGATGAGTTAGAAAATGTTTCAAGAGCATTTTTAACTAACCTTTATACCTATCAACAGAATATCGAAAAAGTGATGGCTAATTCTAAAAATAATAAATTAGGGGATGCGGGTAAAATAGATTTAAAAACTAAAACACTCAGTATTTTACTTCATAACGTCTCAGATGCCGTAAAAAACAGCGTCAATTTGGATGATTTACAGACGAAATTGAGGCGGATTAATGGGTATATGTTGCCGTAAAAATCCGTATACATTGTAAAATCCGTGCCACCGCTTTGAGCGGTGGCACGGTTAAACGGCACCCCCTCAGTATAAAGCGTTTCAGAATCATTTTTATGAAAAAAAACACTCTTCGTCGCCTCTCTTCTACTCTTTTCAATCAATTTAAATGCTCAATTACCCTTTAAAACCTCAAAATTAATATTTGAAGATAATTTTGAAACGGTTTTAGATACCTCAAAATGGTTTACGGAAATTATGCCGAAACCCAATAATGCCGTTTTTGTTGAAAATCAAAAACTCGTTATGGACGTTGCCAATGGTGTGACTGTATGGTTAAAAATGGCTTTAAATGATAGTTGGATGATTGAATTTGATAGAATAATACCTTTAAATGGGGGTAAAAATGACCGTCTTTCGGATTTCAATATCTTTTGGCAAGCCTCTGATCCATATACAGGTCAGCTTATGGGTCGCAACCCTGCATTTGAAAACTATGATTCATTGAGCCTTTATTATATTGGTTTTGGTGGAAATACAAATACTACAACCCGTTTTCGAAAATACCAAGGCAATGGTGAAAAGACCATTTTACAAGAATATTCTGATCCTAAGCATCTTTTAATTGCCAATAAAAAATACCATTGCCAAGTCATTTTCAGAAAAAATACAATGTACTTTTACATTGACAACACGCCATTTTTTACTTTTAAAGATAAAAAACCACTAAAAAAGGGTTATTTTGGCTTCCGAACCACCCAATCAAGGCATTTAATTGATAATTTTAAGCTTTTTAAAATTAAATAAAAACCATGAAGAGGCGCACTTTCATTGAAACGTTTTCACTCACAGCGGGTGGACTTTTATTACCTAAAAACGACCTTTTTTTTAATCACAAAGATAAAAAATTAGGTATCGCACTCGTTGGCTTAGGCAATTATTCAACCCGCCAATTAGCCCCTGCCCTACTCGAAACCCAAAATTGCTACCTCGCTGGCATTGTCACGGGCTCACCCGAAAAAGCTGAAAAATGGGCAAAAGAGTATAATATACCTCAAAAAAACGTCTATAATTATCAGAATTTTGATAGTATAAAAGATAATCCCGATATTGATATTGTGTATGTCGTACTGCCCAATTCGATGCACGCTGAGTACACCATCCGAGCAGCAAAAGCTGGTAAACACGTGATTTGTGAAAAGCCAATGGCTTTGAACGTGAAAGAGTGTGAGCAAATGATAAAAGCGTGTAAAGAAGCCAACGTCAAATTAGCCATCGGTTATCGCTTGTATTATGAACCTTATCACCTTGAAATGCGCCGATTGGCTACTGAAAAAGTGTATGGACCCGTGGAAATGATTTCTTCTGCGCTGGGTTATTCAATGGCTGATCCAAAGTCATGGCGACTCAATAAAGATATGGGTGGCGGCGGTGCTATCATGGATTTGGGCGTGTATTGCGTGCAAGGTATTCGCCGCACGCTCAATGAGCTACCCCTCAGTATAACGGCTCAAGGATACAATACGGATAAAAATTTGTTCAAAGGCATATATGAAATGATGCACTTTCAGATGACTTTCCCAAGTGGTGTCGTCTCGACTTCTGAAACAACTTACAGCTCTTTTATGGATAGATTGTATGCGACAACGGGCTCAGAGTGGTACGAGTTGCGCCCATCATTTTCAGGTTTAGGCGCATCGGGCAATTCATCAAAAGGTAAAATTGAGTTCAAAGTACCCGAATATCAGCAAATACGCCAAATGGATGCTTTTGCGGATAATATCGTGAATAATACCCCCATTTTAGCATCCGGCGAGGAAGGTTTGATAGATATGCAAATCATTGAAGCCATAAAAAAGGCTGCGGATACAGGTAAAAAAGTAAATTTGACTTGGTTTTAAATCCATTAAAATGTCTTCTCATAAAATATCAAATAAATCCTCATTTATTGGGCTATTT
Source organism: Saprospiraceae bacterium (assembly GCA_031424515.1). Lineage (GTDB taxonomy): Bacteria > Bacteroidota > Bacteroidia > Chitinophagales > Saprospiraceae > JAAFJT01. The sequence goes on along the minus strand of JANPHO010000094.1, from coordinate 6,232 downwards.
TACCCCCATTCATCTGCTCATTGGGCGGATGTAAACCGCATGACGGCAAAAGCGAAGAACTGGATTTATCTGACCGATGAACACACCACAATAACGGTCAAATCAGCCTTAAAAAAGTACCTCAATAAAGGAGAAGTCGTACCCAGCAGTGAATGGGGTTTTAGGGAAAATGTCTTCCGTTTTGAAAATACAATTCAAAAAATTAAAGAAAAATTAGACATTTTTTTAGATGACAATAAAATATCTAATGTGCTTTTTATTGAAATGACTTGGGCGGTGCGTACACCTTCGTCTTCAATTTATCTCCGCAATTTTGAAGTGGAACTTCAGAAACTGACGGAACACTACCCTCCCGAGTCAAAAAATTCGGGACTGGCTCTCAGTATTTGCTGCCTTTACAACGAATCTATCTTGTTGGATGAGCAGCTTTTATTGGGTTTGCAAGCACATCCCTATATTTTCACTTCGGAAGGTTTAAAAGTCAATCCGCATTATTTGCCGCCGCTTGTTTTTCAACAAAATACTTTGCGCTCTCAATTCAATTATTGGATTGGTCAAATAGAACCGAATAGAAAAGATAAAATTCAAGATTCCAAATTTCAGATTCCAAACTCAGAAACCGAAACCCGACATCTGACATCCGAAACCCGAACCCCTCAGTATGAAAGTGAATCCAAAGAACCCGTTTACCATATTGATAAAACGCTTTTCTCACGCATCGCTCAAAGCGACGAAGGACGTTGGAAAATACGTTGTCTGGGCGAGTTAAAAGTCTATCGCAATAATGGTCAAATGATTGAATGGGATACCAAAGGTGGTGCTACCAAAAAAGTAAAAACGCTCTTTTCATACCTCCTTTTTAAAGGTGAAAAAGGGGCATCGATTGAAGAATTAGCGGATTTACTCTGGTCAGACACCTTGGACATGACTCAAAGTGCGAATCGTCTTTACCATACCATTCGGTGTTTGCGCTTGGTTTTGGAAGGAAAGGAGAGCAATTTGCGGCAATCACCCTTCATTATTCATCAAAATACCCATTATTATTTGACCTTGCCGCAAGATAGCTGGATTGATTTACCGATGTTTCAAGAGCTCTGTTTTAAAGGAAATGAGCATTTTCAACATCAAAATTTGGAGCAATCGCTCATCTGTTATCAATCCGCCGAGCGTCTGTATCAAGGGGATTTATTGACGGATATTCCACAAAAATACACTGATAATACCGAACATGATTGGTGCTGGAGTCGCCGATTTTGGTATCGCGATATGCACCACAAATTGCTCCACAACATGGCTAATATCCACCGACAATTGGGTAATATATCCGAAGCACTCAATTGTTGCGATAAAGCATTGGCGATTGAGCCTTGCTCTGAACCTGCTCACCGAGAAAAACTCCTTTCCCTAAAAGCTGCTAACCGTCTCGATGCGGTGCATCGGCAGTACCGCCTTTATTGCGAATCATTGAAAAAATTTGATATGGGAGTGCCGAGTAAAGAGATTAAGGATTTGTATTCAAAAATAACTTCTAAAATAGCGTAAAAGAGCCCTAATACTGAGGGGGTATTATTTTCATTTAAAAAATATTTTCAAAAACTCAAAAACCAAAGAAAAACCAAAGAACAAGATTATACTTTTGTTTTGTATTAAAAATCAGAACAATTAAGCGGGTTTAATTTTATTATTAAAAGGACATTTTAATATCATTAAATTTACCAAATATTATTCTGACTACTGATTACTAAACAACTGACAACTCGTCAAATAAAGCTATAATCATGAAAGACATTCAAGGTTGCCCGTTTCACAGTAAAATGAGTGCCGAATTCAAGCCTTTTGACTTGACTGACCCTTTCCCATTTTACAAACAATCCCGTGAAGAAGAACCCATTTTTTTCAATGAGGAATTAGGCTATTGGGTCGTCACCCGTTTTCAAGATATCAAAGATATTTTCTTCAATTGGCAAGCCTTTGCTTCCGAAAATGCGCAACAGCCTCTCCGCACCATTTTACCAAAAGCAAAAGCCTTGATGGACGAAGGCGGTTTAGTGGGTTTATCGGGTCTTTCGGGTCGTATTCCGCCTGACCACACCCGTATCCGCAAGGTGGTGAGCATGGCTTTTAATATTCCACGCATTAAAAAATTAGAGCCGCGCATCCGGGCTTTGGCTATTGAAATGATTGAAAAGATCAGACCGAATGGCGAAGCTGAAATGATTAAAGAATTGGCGTATGACTTGCCTGCTTTCGTCATTTTTATGCTGTTGGGTGTGCCGAATGAAGATGTACAACAAGTGAAAAGTTGGGCTGAAAGCCGTCTTTTGTTGACTTGGGGCGACCTTTCAGAAGATGAACAATTGGTTCATGCTGAAAATATGGTGCGCTATTGGAATTATTGCCAAGCCCTTGTTGAAAGCCGAAAAGAGGATATAAAAGATGATTTGCCGAGTGCTTTAGTCGCTTTGCAACGCGAAGGACATGAGATAACCGACCGTGAAATAGCCGCCATTTGTTACAGTATGCTCTTCGCCGGGCACGAAACGACGACTTCTTTACTTGGAAATGGCATTCGTGAACTGTTAAAACATCGGGAAAGTTGGGAAGCCATTTGTCAAAATCCGGCTTTAATTCCAAATGCTGTTGAAGAAATTTTACGATTCAGCCCTTCTATCGTGACTTGGCGCAGGCGAGCAAAAGAAGATATTGAAGTTGGTGGCATTCCATTTAAAAATGGGGATAATATTTTACTCGTCATGGGCTCTGGGAATCGTGATGAAGCCGTTTTTACTGAGGGGGATAGTTTTAATATTGAAAGACCGAATGCAGCACAACATCTTTCAATGGGCGCGGGCATCCACTTCTGTTTGGGTGCGCCTTTGGCAAAATTAGAGGCAAAAGTTGTTTTAGAAGAATTGACTCAGCGGATGCCTTATTTAAAATTAAAGCCCAATCAGCTATTTGAATTCGCTTATAATACATCGTTCCGCGCACCTGTAGCGTTGAAGGTGGAATGGTAACGTGTCATCCCGATTCTCGGGATGGTAAGTTTAAAAAATATACTCGTGCCGCCGCTCGAAGCGGTGACACGTTACAATAATGCTTTTTTGACTAAAAACAACATAAAAAGAATGGATTCTATACAATATACGCTCACTTTTAAAGAAGCCAACAAGGAAGACTACATCAAACTCGGAGGCAAAGGCGCGAGCCTTGCCAGCATGAGCGCGGCTGATTTTCCTGTGCCGAGTGGCTTCTGTATAACCACTGATGCGTATAAAACCCATTTGGATGACTCCGGTTTGTGGGAGCATATTCTTGAGAAAGCGGCATGGATTAATTTCAATGATAATTTTCATTTGGATAAAATCTCTGCCGAAATACGGGATTTTATTATCCAAACGCCTATGCCCGAAGCCATTACAAAAAGTATCAAAACGGCTTATCAACAACTTTGTCAATTGGCTTTTGCGGATAATGACTTACCCGTAGCAGTGCGGTCAAGTGCCAACGCGGAGGATTTGCCCGATGCCAGTTTTGCGGGTCAACAGGACACTTATTTATGGGTTGTGGGTGAAGAAGCGGTTTTAGACCATGTTAGAAAATGTTGGGCGAGTCTTTTCACATCAAGAGCCATCAATTATCGCCACGACCATAATATCCATGAAAATGAGGTTTTGATGTGCGTTGTGGTTCAAAAAATGGTGAATGCAAGAGTGGCAGGTGTCACGATGACTTTGAATCCGACCAATGGTGACCGCTCAAAAATCGCCATTGATGCCTCTTGGGGTTTGGGCGAAGCGGTGGTTTCGGGCGAGGTTACACCTGATCATTTCATGGTGGATAAAGTGATTTTAGAAATCATCAAATCTGATATTCACAATAAACACATCGAACATATACCCGACAAAGCGACTCGACGAGTCATCACAAGAGAAATTACCGATGAGCGCGCTTTACAACCTTGCTTAACGCCCGAAGAGGTGAAAGCGATTTGTAAAATGGCTAAAACTATTGAAAAACACTACGGTTGCCCGCAAGACATTGAATGGGCGATTGACGCTGATTTACCCGATGGTGAAAATATTACCCTTTTACAAAGTCGCCCCGAAACGGTTTGGAGTCAGAAAAAAACGGAAGCGACAAGTACCACACCCACTTTTACTTTCGGTATGGCGGGTTTGGTGAATAGTTTATTGAATCCTATTGCGGCGAAAAAGTGACCCCTCAGTATTGGAGCATTCTTGTCATTCTGAGCGCAGCGAAAGAAACTGTATAAATGATTCATTTTCAATACGTTATCCAGATTCTTTCGCTGCACTCAGAATGACAAACTAAATAACAACATTATAAAAATTATCTCTTTAACTAATAAAAACTAAAAATACATGTCGGCATCTAAAACCCGTTTTTCAAGTCCTTATGACCACAAAGCACCCGCGGGTGCAGAAGGTTGGAAGGAATTATATCCTTATTTTTTGACTTTTCAAGACAACCTCAAAGAACGTGAAGAAGGTAAATTCTTCTTTTGCGATTCTCAGCACTGGCCTCAAGTTTTCAAGCCATTCGATGCAATGACGGTAGAGTTTGCGGTAAAATGCTTGGGTCAATATAACACCCGTCAGTATTTGATTCCTCCTGCCAACGGTATTGATTTTAAAATCCATAATGGATATTGCTATATGAGTCCTGTGGGCGTTGCGCCTGAATTGATTGGTCCTCGCGTACCGCAATTCATGGAGCGTGCAGGGCATTATTTCATGAATTGGAATACACTTTTGGACAATTGGCATGTGAAAGTGAAGGGTGTCATCGAGGAAATGGAAGCCGTTAATTTTGAAAAACTACCCGAAGTCATTGATATTGAATGGGTAAAAGAAGGACGAGGTCTTGACCCGACTTTTTACCTCATCAATAATTATAATAAAATGATTGAGCTGTGCTACAAAACATGGCAATATCATTTCGAGTTTTTAAATCTCGGTTATGCCGCTTACTTGGATTTCTTTGGTTTTTGCAAAGAAACATTCCCTGGGATTCCCGATTTGTCCATTGCTAAAATGGTACAAGGTGTGGAAGTAGATTTGTTCCGCCCCGATGAAGAACTCCAAAAACTCGCCCATCTGGCCATAGAAGTCAATGTAGATGAAACTATTTTGAATCGTGAAATGGACGATGCTTTCGCAACAATGGCTAATACTTCACGGGGTCAAAAATGGTTAGCAGCATGGGAAGCTGCGAAAAACCCGTGGTTCAATTTTACTTCTGGAAACGGTTTCTACTCCACAGATAAATACTGGATTGACCATTTGGAAATTCCTTTTGGTTACATCAAAGACTACATTCGCCGCCTTAAAAAAGGTGACACCATCGAACGTCCGACAGAAAAAATTGCGGCTGAACGGGAGCGCATCACGGCTGAATACCGTGAATCGCTGCCCAATGAAGAAGCACAAGCGGCTTTTGATGGCAAATTGGGCTTGGCGCGCGTGGTGTTCCCTTATGTTGAAAACCACAATTTTTACATCGAACATTGGGCAATGTGCGTCTTTTGGCGTAAAATGCGTCAGTTGAGCAATATGCTCAAAGAAGAAGGTTTTTGGGCGGATGAAAACGATATGTTCTATTTCCGTCGTGAAGAAATCCACCAAATTTTATTCGATTATTCCAACAGTTGGGCAGTGGGCGTTCCTGCTATTGGGCCTGATTATTTACCGACGGAAATTGCCCGCCGTAAAAAAATCGTTGATGCGCTATCCACTCAAGCACCACAACCAGCATTCAATGAACCACCGGCGGTCGTGACAGAACCCTTCACGATAATGTTGTGGGGTATCACGACTGAAAGTGTACAAGGTTGGCTCGGTGGCAGTGCGGATACTGGTACTTTAAAAGGCATGGCAGCCTCTCCCGGTACAGTCGAAGGCATTGCCAGAGTCCTCAATCATCCTGATGAATTGGGCTTATTACAAGAAGGTGAAATCCTTGTCACCCGCGTGACTGCACCAAGTTGGGCGCCTGTTTTTGGTAAAATTAGAGCCACCGTTACGGATATTGGCGGTATGATGTCGCACGCAGCTATTGTCTGCCGTGAATATGGTTTACCTGCGGTTACGGGCACGGGTTCAGCGAGCACGACCATTAAAACGGGTCAAAAAATCCGAGTGAATGGCAACACTGGTGAGGTGACTATTTTAGCGGAAGCGGCTTAATACTCTTTGTCATTCTGAGCGCA
>JANPHO010000093.1:0-14516 GCA_031424515.1 Saprospiraceae bacterium | reverse complement strand
TTAAAGAAAAGTTAAATATGTAATTTGAATTAATTTTCCAATTAATGGACTAATATTAATATCCAATTCACCTTTTCCAATATTCCTTTTTAAAATCTTCTTTTAGGAAAGGTTCGACAGCTTGATAGGGTACGAAAATGGGTTTTACATACCAACCATGATTACCTCTTCCAATAATGTAAAAGCCTTTGGATGTGAAGCCTTCTGAAATATTGCAATTCAATTTATCTCCTTTCCATTTAAAATAATTAAGAACAGCTTTGTCGAAATCATCAGACTCAAATCTTTTATTAAAAATATCTGACGATGTGAGTCGTTTATTATTTTTAAAATCATAGGTTTTAAAACCTAAATTAGCTTCACCATAGCTAACTATTTCATCATTTGTCCAGTCAAAATCACTTACAACCAGTAAATTATCGTCGTTCCACACTATATTTTGCCTATAAACAAAAGAGTATTCGCTATTTCTTATATGTTCTTCCTCAGAAAATACTTTTTTCATAGCTTTTTTCCCTTCGCTTAAAAACGCTTTAATTCTACTTGAGCAGTCATCTCCAACTTTTAATGAGTCTTTTAAAAACTGATATGCCTTCGTTTTATTAGTAGATTTTATGATGGGAATACTGCTTGTATATACAATATAAAAATCTCTATCTTCATCCTCTTTAGGTTTTGAGCCTAAATATTTTTCTTTTAAATAACATTCACCAACATCAAGGGTTAATAATACCCCCTCAGTATTTTTTTCTTTAAAATCAAATGAAGAATTTTGAAGTGTGGAATTATTTAGAAGTATACCGTTGAAAGCATCTCCAATAATTGCTCCTTTTAATATATAAGAACTGTTAAAGAATTCGTGTCCACTACTTAAATAAATAGTTATATGATCAGTACTATCAAAGTCCGCAGCCCATAAACTATACTCTTTATTTTCTTTAATATCATATAACGAACCATCAAAAGCCCAATCTCCATCGTATGTAAAATGCCCAAAACTCAAATTCAAAATGGCAGGATGCCCATTAAACGTACCTACCATGTGCTTATAAAATGGTTTATTTAAAGAACTTAGATTCATTTTAGGCACTTTGCTTAATAATGACTCCCAAGCAGAATCTATCATCTTTTCTTGAACTTCATAAGTGGAATCCTGTAAGTTAAGCTTAATGGAGTCTTGAGTTTGAATGATTAAAGCGATATCGTTAGCTGTATTTTTTACATTACTGTATTGTGGTTGGCTGTTTTGACAACAGAGGAAAGCAAGAATTAAAAGGGAAGTGAATAATTTTAAGCAATTAATCATAATTAGTACTTTAGTTTAAATAATGTGTTTTAATACTGATTAAAGGTTTTAAAATTGTTTTTACACCATTTTTATGCCTAAATTTAGTAAATCAAGTATCGGAGTGACCGCAAGTCACTCCGACACGATTAAATGCCAATTTAATTAATCCAATTCTTTTTCTCCTGTTCGATATGGTGTAACTCTATTTTAATACCATATTTATCTTTTAAATGCTTGGCAGTAGCATCCGCAGCGTAAACCGAACGGTGTTGTCCGCCTGTGCATCCAAAATTTATCATTAAGCTATCAAAGCCTCTTTCAAGGTATGTCTCCACTGCTTTATCAACGATAGGGTACACATTTTGAAGGAAAGACTCCATGACACTCTGATTTTTAAGATAATCCATCACGGGTTTATCTCTTCCAGTCAGTTTTTTATATTCCATATGACGCCCTGGATTATCTATAAAACGGCAATCAAAAGCGAAGCCACCACCATTGCCTGATGGGTCGGGCGGGTAACTTGTTTTACGATATGAGAAAGAATTAACTTTTACCACCAAAGGGCTATCCTTATATTTTTTCTTGTCAAATCCTTCAAAGGCATCACTTTTACAGATTAACTCTAAGCATTTAAATAATTCAGGCAACTCAACGGGTAATTTTATAAAACCTAAAATCTGCTCAATTTGGTCAATTGCGTAGGGAATACTGCTGATAAAATGCTCTTTGCGCTCATACAATCCTCTAAAGCCATAAGCACCCAAGGCTTGCAAACAGCGAATGAGCACATAGCCATAATATTCTTCAGAAAATTTATCTCGATTAAGGTGTATCATGGAAGATACTTTATCCACATAATATTCAAAAAGTTGCTTTTTTACTGAGGGGGGTACGCCACCTTTGGCTTGATAGAGCAATGAAGCCACATCATATTGCAAAGCACCTTTTCTACCGCCTTGATAATCAATGAAATATGGTTCACCATTGTGTACCATAATGTTGCGCGATTGAAAATCACGAAATAAAAAATGACTGCAATCCGCCAAAAGAAGGTAATCCGTGAAACGTTGGAAATCGTCTTCTAAGGCTTGCTCATCAAAAGGGATTTTAGCTAATTTTAAAAAATAATGCTTGAAATAGTTTAAATCCCACATCATGCTCTGCTTATCGAATGCTGCACGAGGATAACATACGCCATAATCCAAACCTTCACCACCATTTATTTGAAGCTCGGCTAAGTGAAAAAGGGACTTTTGGTACATTTGTACTAATTCGTCATTCCACTCATCGCCTACGGGCGGCAGCATACTGAATAATTGAGTATCGCCGAAATCCTGTTGCAAATACACGCCATTCAATAAGTTTTCACCGTATATTTCAGGAACACGTAAGCCTTTTTTCCAAAAATGCTGCGTAAAACGGATAAAAGCCTTATTTTCTTTAAAATCGGCATTATAAGTCCCTATTGCTTGTTTTGTTTCACCAAAAATACGGAAATAGCGGCGGTCGCTGCCCGCTTGTGCCAATTGATCCATTTTTACTGCTGACTCTCCTGCCCAATCTTCAAAAAGTTTAGGTAATAATAGTTGATAATTTTTCATTTTAACTTATAAACGAGTAACTATTTTAAGTCCTAAATTATTCTAAAAAAGAGACTTAAAACACAAAATATGATAGGCTGCAAAGGTAATTTTTTTGTATAAAATTTCAGCTAATTCAATGCATATCGCTTACCAGGCAATGATCTTATCATACCTTTAAACTCTAACTCAAGTAACAACCCTGCTATTGCCGTATGGCTCAGTTTGGATTGATAACTCAATACATCTATCAAAGCGCCGTTTTCTGATTTCCTTAAAATATCGACGATAGTTTGTTCATTATCAGATAGTTGTGTAAATAATTGCGTTTGGATATTTTTATTTTTGTCGAGTTCGTCCCACCGCATAAAATAAGCAAGGTCTTCAGCAGATTCAATCAAAGCCGCTTTATTTTGCTTGATTAAATCATTGCAGCCTTGCGAAGTTTTATCACCTGCTCGCCCCGGTACAGCAAAAACCTCTTTATCATAGCCTAAAGCCATATAAGCAGTAATCATTGAGCCGCCTTGGGAAGCGGTTTCTATAACCACAAGCGCGTCAGTCATCCCCGCAATAATCCGATTGCGCATAGGAAAATGCTCACGGTCAGGCTCTTGGTCGCTGGGATATTCAGTGAGTAAGCCCCCGTTTTGACACATCCGTTGAGCTGCCTCTCGGTGTTGAGCGGGATACATCCTTTGCAGCCCATTGCCCAACACACCTACCGTTGGAATATCTAAATCAAGGCATTTTCGATGCGCTGTGATATCTACCCCAAAGGCTAAACCACTGACTACCAACACATTATACTTCAATAACCCCTCAGTCATTTCCTCAGTCAAGCGCGTTCCGTAAGGCGTGGGTTTGCGTGTACCCACTATGCTGACTACTCTGCCATAGTTGAGATCAACCGTACCTTTGTAATATAAAATAGTGGGACAGTCATATATTTGCTTTAAGCGTTGGGGATAAGCAGCATCCGTATAAAACAAGGTTTGGATATTATTTTTTTCAATAAAAGCCAATTCTGATTCCGCCCATTTTAAAATATTGGGGTTTTGAATATTATTGGCAATAGCTTCGCCTACATTGGGGACGCACATCAATTCACGCTTTGAAGCTTTAAAAACTGCCTCAGCACTGCCGCAATGACTGATTAGACTTTTCGAAATAATGGCTCCTACCTTTGAAATTTTAGTAATGGCTACTCGATATAAAAGTTCACTCATCAGTAGTATGTTATAAAAATTAGGTTCCGAAATTTTACTTTCTATTTAAAAATAATGTTCCGATTTCTCTATTCGATAAATATACTGAGGGGGTAAAATATCTGAATAAAAAAAGAGGTATTTAATTGTTCAGACATGCTTTTATACATTTTTTATATTTTAATAAAAATCAATCAAATTTATATTTTGTTAAAAACCAGTTTTTTAAAAATAAATAAAATATCATATTTTAAAATAATAGTGGGAAAATGGTTATAAAAACACAATATAATGAAAAAATGCTTTTACTTTTGTTTAAAATACAATTTAAAAAGGTTTCAAAACGCCGGTTTTGAAATATTTTATGAGACACTGTAAATCAAACAATAATGAAAAATCTTTTCCCGAACATCGAAACAGCAATCATTTTCGTGTTCATTATTTGTGTGATGCTTTGGGGTGTATCCCGATGCAATAAGAAAAAAGATGCTTTAGCGACCCAGACGGCTATAGAAGGCGCTGCAACTACTCAGATAGATACAAGCCTTTCGCCTGCGGCTCGACGTTCTCCGTCGGCCTCTCCAACTGCGACACCAGCACCACCACCTTTACCAACTCCAAATCAAGGAGTAGTGGAAACGCCACCAAGCCAGCCTACAACGGTACAAAATCCTACTCTTGTAACGCCAACGCCAGTATCTTCACCTACTGCGGCAGCGGCAACTACTCCCGTAGGGCCAAAAACTACCGTGAGTACAGTACCTGCGACCGCAGCTCCTCCACCTACAAGTGGAACATCATTGTATGTACTGATTAATGGCTTAAATGTGAGGGCAAAACCGGATTTGAAGGCAAAATCATTGGGGAAATTAAAAATTAATGATCAAGTCTACTTTATGAATGAAGTAACCCCTGAAGCTCAAACTGTTCGCCTTATTGATAAAACGGAGGTAACAAAACCTTGGTTCAAGATAAAAACCAAAAAAGGGACTGTGGGTTGGGTACACGGCTCGGGCGTAGATTTCTACAAACGAAAACCACAAGGAGTCCTTTAGTAAAAAACGCCTTTGAGTACATAATTGAACTCAAAGGCGTTTATATTTTAAGAGGAACTTAGAATTCTATTTTAGAGAAAAAATAGAATTCAAAACAGACTCTTAATTAGATTTTTATAATTTTTTTAGATACAACATTTTGATTTTCAATTATTTGTATCATGTAAGCGCCTTTTACCAAATGGTGAATATCCATTTGCTTCAAGTTTTCACCCGCTTGTATTTGCCATTTTTCACTCATGACTGTTCTACCACTAATATCAGTCATTTGAATTTGGATATTTTTAGCAGATTTACTCACAAGCGATAAGTTAATCATTTCAGCGCTTGGATTGGGTGCCACAGACATTTCTACCTGCACAGCTAATTCGTTTACACTTGAAGTAAGGTCAGCCAAATCTACTTTTACCGAAGATGTTCCATTATCACCAGAAGTAGAGCTGTTGCCATTTACAGCATTGCCAACCGCAAAAAATGTGACTGTTCCCACACTCGGTGACGGCGCTTTCCATTTTACATCAAACATTTTTGCTGTACTTTTAGCAGAATGTTCCGCATAAATTCGACCTGATAATGTCGTTAATTTGATACCCGCAGCTTGCGCGGCTACAAATCCTTTTACATTGGCATTATTGCTTTTGCGAATATCAATCATCTGAAATCCATAACCGTTCGGTGCACCATTGCCTGCGTTAATTGTGAGGCGAATAGTGTAGGTCTTGCCTGCTTCGTACTTAGTTACGGCATTGGCTCCAGCCTCATCAAAAATAGCAATTGTAGCTGACGGATTAAATGTCCCGCCATTATGACAAAACTGACAAGTTTTAGCATCACCACTTGCTAAAAACTGGTCGCCTGGCGCACCTGTGATTCCCTCTCCATTACTTTCACCATATCCTCCTGAATTGCTCATAAAAAATGTTGCCGAGCTCAGTAAAACTAAAGTGTAAATGATTTTTTTCATTAAAACGAGATTTTAGAAATTATTAGATTTGAATGTTAATTTTTCTTTAAAAAGTTTTTCAATTAGGAATCTCATAGTCGTACTCTGGAATACGTCCTTTTGTACCTTTAAAATAAGTTAATAATTGCGGTAAATCCTTTTCGTAATCGCCCGTTGGATAAAAAGGCTGACTAAAACCCAGCTCCATTTTTCCCCAATCAAATTTACAGCATACAATTGGGACACCCGCTTTCATGGCGATATAATAAAAACCAGTTTTGAGTTGGGTTACTTTCTTACGCGTTCCTTCGGGCGCAATCGTTATTTTAAAACTTTTTTTATCCTTATAAAGCGCTGCAACTGCATCCACAAAATTGGTATTTTTACTTCTATCCACCGCTACTCCTCCAATGGCTCTCATCAAAACGCCTAAAGGAAACCAAAAAAGGCTGCTTTTAGCCGCAAAATGAGTATCCAGATTCCATGCTGGGCGAATAAGAATTCCAATTGGAAAGTCCCAATTGGTCGTATGGTGCAAGACCATTATTACCGATTTTTTTACCTCTTGCGGATATGGCTCAACCATTTTCCATCCCCATAAAGTATGGAGAATGAATCTTGCAATTGCTTTTTTTATCATTCTACGAACATTTTTACTGAGGGGGTTGCTTAAAGTGTAAACCTTTATACATTACTCCCTTTTATTTATCATACTTTTCTAAAAGTCGAACTGATATTCTAAGAAAATCCATTTCGGTGATGATACCGATTAACTCATTATCATCATTAACTACGGGCAGACACCCAATATGATACTTGCGCATCATATTGAGGGCCTCTAAGAGCGGGACATTAGGTTTAACAGTATGCGGATTTTCAATCATAACATCCTGAACAGTCATTTGTTTCTTTTTACTGAGCTTATTATTTTGTGCATAATGGCGCAATAATAGTCGAGATGTGATTAATCCTACGAGTTTACCTTGTGCATTTTCAACGGGCATATACCGTATTTTACGCCAATCCATCATTTGAGCAACGAATTCAATAATGTCTTCGCGTTGCACCGTGAAAAGATCCGTTTGCATGAATTCCTCTACATGAAGCCTCGATGGGTGATACGTTTCTAAAACATCGGGAGCAGGTAAATCCCACGTGTGAACGGGTTTTTGTTGCCATTGATTTTTAACAATAGCGGAAGTCATGGTCGTCAAAGCTTCATCAATTGTTACTTCTTTAGCCAATTTAGTGAATGCTCTTAACTGCCAACGCGCGCCTGTCATGTGCAACTGCGCCCGTTGTTCGATGATATCCATGTACTTTTTGATATCCTTTTCATCAATATTTTGAGATTTCAAACCATCTTTAGCAATCGGAAGTAAATATTCTAATATTAAATCCTGAGGGCTGAGTTTTTGGTCATTGAACCATGTGTATTTGGTGTCAAACCCAAATTTAGCAGCTTTATCAAAGTTATCCCTGATGTCTTCAAATCCAATTAATGGGCGAACATCATCGTACTTATTCGCAAAACCCACCATCAAACCCAACCAAAAAGCAGCATTAGCGGTAGAGTCCACTACTGAAGGACCCGCCGGTAATACTCGATTTTCAATCCGTAAATGTGGCTTGCCATTATCGCTGATGCCGTAGCAAGGGCGGTTCCAACGGTAAACCGTGGAATTATGGATTTGCAGCGCCCTCAGTTTAGGAACTTTTCCTTTCGCAATGGTCTCGAGTGAATCTTCCTCAATATCGTCACCCAATAAAACACGGAAACGGGCAATATCTTCTTTATAAATTTCAAGAATACTCTCATGCAACCAATCTTTTCCAAAACTCACCCTTGGGCTACGCTCGCGCAAATGCTCATGCGACGTACGAGTATCTAATGATTGTTGAAAAAGCGCAATTCGAGTTTCGTGCCATAGACGGCGACCAAATACCATTGGAGAATTAGCCGCAATAGAAACCATCGGTGCCGCAAGCAATTGAGCGATATTGTACATTTTAAAAAAATCCTTCGGCGCTACTTGCAAATGCACTTGAAAACTGGTGTTACATGCTTCCAACAGCGGCGAATCATGGCGTATATGCAATTCATCAATACCATCCAAGCGCAACTCAAAATGCTCATCACCGCGTAAACTGTGCTCTTTGATGCTTTCCATGAGGGCAAAATAGCGGGGTTTAGGCGTCAAATTTTGCATATCCAAGTCAAACTTTCTTAACGTCGGTAAAATACCTGTTAAAACCACTTCAGCATTCATGGGCTTGATGACTTCCCTAATTTTATTCAATCCATCCAGATTCTCACGCTCCATTTCACTCAAACAATTACCCACAAACTCCAAAGGCGTCATGTTTGTTTCCAAATTAAATTGCGCTAATTCAGTACCGACCCACTCCCAGTCTTTCATTTTTTCAAGAGCCTGCATATTGATACAAGCCGGTTTGAAGGTATCCTTATCCACCAAACACATCTCCTGCTCCGCCCCAATGCGCGTAATATCATCCTCAAACCAATTATTATTGAGCATGTACTCAAATGCCTCTACGTCGCGCAATAATTGGCGGACGAAATTCTGCATTTGCTTTTGGTCTTTTACTATTTTAACCTTGTGTTCTCCCATTTGATTGAATTTTTTATTGTGGGCTTAAATTATAATTTTGCTTTTTCACGAAATTTTATAATCGGCGAATATTCGCATAAATTTCAATAAACACAAAATTTGTAACATTAAATTTTGACAAAATTTATAAATATGAAATTATTTTAGATAAAAACGACTTTTCAGTATTAAAAAGATGTTTTATTAAAATCTTTAATTCCAGATACTTAGCAGTTTACTTATCCCAAATTGAGTAAACCGACAAAAAATAGTTGAGCTAAAATAATCGACATTTTCTTTTTAAAGTCGGCTCTCAAAATTATATCACAAATAAGCCATTTTTGTAAATTAATTCACCATCTGCCAATATTTCACCGCCTTGCGTCATATCCGTAATCATATCCCAATGCACTGAAGATTCGTTTTTACCCCCCGTTTGCAGGTATGATTGACCAATTGCCATGTGGATAGTGCCACCAATTTTTTCATCGAATAAGATGTTCTTAGTCATACGATTGATTCCGTAATTCGTTCCTATGGCGGCTTCTCCGAATCGACGAGTACCTTCTATTTCAAATATTTTATCCAAAAAATCCTGCCCGCGTTTGGCTTCCCATTTTTCAATAAAGCCATCTTTTACCCATAACGTAACGCCTTCAACCTCATGACCACCATACAAACAAGGATATGTAAAATGCACAACGCCGTTTACAGAATCCTCAACGGGCGATGTGTACACTTCACCACTCGGCATATTGGTTTGTCCATCCGAGTTCATCCATATACGCCCCTCAGTACCGAAGGTAATATCCATATTTTCAGCGACATAACGCACTGATTTACAATTATTTAAGTGATCAACTATATGTTGCTGTGATTTTCTAACCTCCAACCACGCTGCCATTGGATCGGGTTCGTATAATTTACAAGCATTAAAAACGAATTGTTCGTACTCACTCAAGCTCATACTCGCCTCTTGCGCCGAAGCATCGGTTGGAAACTGGCATAAATTGCGCTTCAATCCGCCTTTTTGACCCCGTTTGGCGGTTCTTTCAAAATAGGTATTTGAAATATCTTTTAAAGCTTCACCTCTTATTTTTGATTTACCCCCCTCAGTATTGGCATCCTCTCGGAGGTTATAGGGTGCTCGAATGTGTAAATACGCATCAAAAGTCTCCATTGCCATTTTATAAAATGGTGAAATAGATTTTAATTGCGCTTCACTGGCTTCGGCGTAAAAAATACGGTTGCGCTCACGAAATATAAAATCCGTTTCCACTACACTCGCACCTGCTTTCAAGGCTTCGCGATGGACTTCTCGCACTAAAGGCTCAGCGAGGGTATAAGTTTGAATGAAAAGTTTTTCACCTTCCTGAATTTCAAGACAATAATTAACCAATAAATGAGCGTATTTTGATAAAATGCTATTCATCTTTTTAAGACTTTAGATTTTTAGATATTAGACTTTAGACATTTGCCACGGTTAAGTGACAAAACAAAAAACGCAACAGAGAAACCGTTGTTCCCTGTTGCGTTGTAAAATTAAATATTATATTGAAATTTTATTTCATAAAATCCAAACTGCGTTTTACAAAAGCTGTCAAATCAGCTCCTTTCAACATGCCTTGTGATACTTGTGCCAAATCAAAAAGATAGTGCGCAAAATCTTCTCTACCTGTTTCGGTATTGATTTTCAATAACTTATCAGCAATTAAAGGATGATTGGTATTGACTACTAAATTGATTGATTCAGGCATTGCCCCAAAATCCATTTGTTGGAATTGGCGCATTTCACTCATGCGGCGCATAAATTCGTTGCGAGTAATTTGTACAGGTTGGTCATCAGCTGCAAGCGGTTTCAACTCCACTTTTACTGAGGGGTTGCTTTGAGCTGCTTTTTCAAAAGTAGCTTGAACAGTCTTTTGTTCATCTTCTGTCAAAACAGATTCTCGCTTTTCATCTTTTTGCACAAGGTTATCCACAGTATCGGAATCCACACGTACAAAAGTCAAATCACCACCTTTGTATTCGATATGCTGCATAAAATGGTTATCAATCATGGTATCCATTTCCAAAACCACGTAACCACGAGCCTTCGCCGCTTCTATTTGAGCGTGGTGTGCGTGTACATTATTGCTGTAAATAAATACCAAACGATTGTGCTTATCGGTTTGAGTATTTCTTACTTTTTCTTTCAATTCTTCAATCGTAAAGTATTCATTATCAGTGGATTGTAATAGAGCGAACTCATTTCCACGTTCCGCAAATTTTTCATCCGAGATGATACCATACTTAACAAAAATGCCAATATCACTCCATTTTTGTTGATAATCTTCGCGATTGCTTTTAAATAGTTCGCTCAATTTATCGGCTACTTTTTTAGTGATATATTGAGTGATTTTTTTCACTTCTCTATCACTTTGCAAGTACGAACGAGATACGTTCAAAGGAATATCTGGAGAGTCAATCACACCATGTAATAGCGTTAAAAACTCAGGTAAAATCTCCTTCACATCATCCGTTACGAAAACTTGATTGCTATAAAGTTGAACTTTATTTTTTTGAGCCTCGATAGCATTGGACACTTTCGGGAAGTATAAAATACCCGTTAAATTAAACGGATAATCCACATTCAAATGAATCCAGAAAAGCGGCGGTGTACTAAATGGATACAACTCTCTGTAAAATTCCTTATAATTTTCATCTGTCAACTCACTTGGCGATTTTTTCCAAGCGGGTGCAGGATTGTTGATAACTTTCGGAACGTCTTTTTCATCTTCTTTTTCAGTTCCAAAAACAATTTCAATGGGTAAAAATTTACAATATTTATCTAATAAACCACCAATTTTTGATTCATCTAAGTATTCCATTTCATCATCGGCAATGTGCAAAATGACATCTGTCCCGCGTGACGTTTTGTCAGCCTCTTCAATAGTATATTCTGTCGTTCCATCACATATCCAACGTACCGCAGGTGCGTCTTTATATGATTTTGAAACCACTTCCACTTGTTTTGCCACCATAAAAGCGGAGTAAAAACCTAAGCCAAAGTGACCAATAATAGCCCCTTCTTTATACTTTTCAATAAACTCAGAGGCACTTGAAAAAGCCACTTCCGATAGATAGCGTTGCGCTTCGTCCGCTGTTAAACCAATTCCTTTATCGCTGATTGTCAACGTTTTAGCCTCATTGTCTATCTTAACTTCAATGCGGGTATCGCCTGTTTCTCCTTGAATTTCACCTCTTTTCCCTAAAGTTTGCGCTTTTGTGGTCGCATCCACGGCATTAGAAACGAGCTCTCGGAGGAAAATCTCTTGGTCGGAGTAGAGGAATTTTTTAATGATTGGGAAGATGTTCTCCGTTTGTACTGAAATGTTTCCTTTTATCATAACGTTTATTTTTGGATTTATGGATTTTAGAAAGATTTTCTATCACTCTGTTTGGGTTGTCAAAAGCAATGCCATCTGATTTTTACTGTCAAAATGGCATTTTACATCTTTCTCATTCCTCTGCTGTATTTTTCATTTTCGATAAAATCGCATAAGCCCCTTGTGTCACTATTTTTAGTGCCGCAAAATCTGTAATACTGACCTGTCCCGACGTACTCGGGAGAGGGGTAACTTGACTATTCACGTTGTCCGTCACACCCAAAGCAACTTCTATCATATCAAAAACGCCGTGTTCTTTTTCAATAAAAATAAAATGCTTGTTTTCAAAACGAACAACAGCATCGTTTGGTACAGTCAAAGCGTTGGTTTCAGTCGTTTCTATGTCAGCTGAAAGAAACATGCCAGGCGAAAGTTTATGGTCTTCATTTTCAAAATGACAATGTACTTCTACAGCTCTACTTTCATTCAAATCACGCCCGATGAGGATTATTTCTGCGGCATATTTTTTATTCGGCAAACTCGGAACTATCACTGTCAGTTTTTGACCAATTTTCAGTTTGGGTATGTCTTTTTCAAAAACGGTTAGATTGGCATGAATATCTTCGGTATTCACCAACTGAAACATCACATCGGTCGGAGCCAAGTATTTACCAATATTGACATTCACCTTTGATACATAACCGTTAATTGGCGAATAGACAGAAACGGTGCGCGTCATATTATTTTCTGTCAAATTATTGGGATTAATGCCAATTAAACGCAGTTTTTCAGCCAATCCTTTTTGTGAAATCTGCTGCAACCGGAACTCTGATTGTACTTGTTGAAGCGTTTTTTCAGCGTTAATTTTTTGAGCACTCAGTTCCTGTTGCCTCGCCAATTCCACCTGCAAATAGTCCAATTTAGCAGAAGTAGTCAAATAGTCCTGTTGCAACTGGATATAAGCCGCGTCTTCTAAAGTTGCTATTACTTGACCTTTTTTAATCGGCATACCAGGCAATAAATCCGTTTTTTTCAAATATCCACCCATCGGAAAACTGACGGAAATAAGATTCTGTGGCGGCACGTCAATTACGCCATTCACTTTTAAAATCCCTTTCAGGCTGCGCATTTCAGCTTTTCCCACTTGGATTTTACCGTTTTGCAATTGAGCATCGGTAAATTTGACGAGATTTCCTTCCGTTTTCACCTCGGATACTGAGGGGGTACTTTCAACGGATTTATTTTTGCAGCTAGTTGAAAATAAAGCAATTATGAATAGAATTTTTAAATTTTTCATTGATGATATATTGGACGCCAAGTTCCATCTGCCGTGTGCCTTATATAAATAGATACACTTTGAACATGGTATTTGGCATATTAACTAATAATTAAAAATTGATTTTATCTCAATAACAACTTGGTTATATTGCCGAATAGCATCTAAATATTGTTGCTCAATCGCTAAGGCTTGAGCCACTGAAAATGACCACTCGACATAGCCAATCTCCCCATTTCGGCGGCTAATGTTAGCAATGTCTCTGAGTTTTTGCGCTTGTGGTAAAGCGTTTTTTTCAAAATAAAGCATATTTTGCTGCTCTTTTTCAAATTGTTGAGCCAATAGGCGGTAGCGATTTTGCACCACAGTTTCACGCGCTTGCAGCGTACTTTGAGCCACTTGCTCACCGATTTGAGCCGCCGCTATTCGGCTTTGGGTTGCTTTTTTAAACAGCGGAATTTGCGCTCCAAATTGTAGTACCGAAAACCGAGGAACAGCATTATAGGTATAATCTTTTACCCCAAAAGTCTGCGTCCCCCGAACTGATTGTAAAGAGTAACCCGCCGAAAAAGAGGGTAATAATTGGTCTTTTTCGACTAAAGTTTGCTGCTTAACCAGCTCAATTTGCTGTTTTAAAAATTGCAATTCAGGATGGTTTTTCAACAAATCAGCATTGTCTGGTAGTGAAAAAGCTACTTTCAAGGCTTGTTTATCAGGCAAATACCCCCCCTCAGTATTTTCAGTATTTAGGAGGTTTTTTAACTGAATTTGATAAAAAACAATGTCCGATTCAAGCAATTTCAACTGATGCGCTATTTGCAAGCGTTGCGTTTCAGCCGTTGTTTTTTCTAAAATGCCAGATTCCCCCGTTTTTAATCGGATTTCAGCATTTTTCAAATTGGTCACATATAAAGAATCATTCCTTAAAAGCACCGCTTTTTGCTCCACTAAGTAGAGCAATTCATAATATACAGTATAAACTTGTACTTTCAAATCATGCTCATTTATCGCGACCGTTCGGCGTTGCAATTCCGTTTCAGCCTTCAATAAATTCGCCCTCTGACGATAGGTTTTAGGCAATGAAAAAGATTGTGCTATTGACCACCGTGAATCAAAAGCACGGCTGTTGATTTGCCCTAATTCAGTGTTAAAACTGGTTTTAGGGATATCAAAAGCCGTGTTT
>JANPHO010000092.1:0-11333 GCA_031424515.1 Saprospiraceae bacterium | reverse complement strand
GACGAGATGTCTCATTATCTTATTTGCTTTCGCCTTATTTTTATGAAAAATATAAAATAAATATATTGTATTATCCCCTTATAGCCAATATTTTTAATGCTCAATATGAAACCAAAAAAGATTTAAAAGCACTAACTCAAGCGTACCATATTATGAAACTATTTGATAGCTTATTATTTGATGTTTTGGTGTCATCTAATGATGAAACATTATTATCCTACCAAAAGGAATCGGGTGCCAGTAATTATGCTTCAGCCTTAAAAATTGCTTATTCGCTTTATAAAGAAACGCGCAAGTTTGAATATCTTGAATTCGGTTTTAAATTATCAGAGCGTTTTAAATCAGAAGTGTTATTTAGAAATCTGAATAATGGGAAAACGGACAGTCGTTTAAAACCTTTAGTGGATAGTATCCAAAAAATAAAATCAGACATTGCTTTTTTAAAAGATAAAGGTGGGCAAAATACGGTTCAATTAAAATTAACGAATGAATTAGAGCAATTGTACAAACGATTGGAACAACAACAACCCGATTATTATAAATCAAAAATATTACAACCCAGTTTATCTTTAAAAGAGGTGCAATCGGTTTTAAACCCGACACAATTATTGGTCAATTACAGTGTGACAAAGGATAAAACATATCGCATTTTAATAAGCCAAAAAGGTTGTGATTTTCAAGCTTTTGAAGGGGCAGAGGTTTTAGATGATAATATAAAAAAATTAAGAGCCTTAATGACAACTAAAAACAATACAAGTCCAGTAAAAGAATATCAGTCAATAGCTTATAGTTTGTATAAAAACTTATTAGGCAATATACCCCCTCAGTATAACAGCCAAAAAGATCTGATAATAGTTACGGATAAAAACTTGGCACTATTGCCTTTTGAAGCCTTAGTTGAATCCGATAAAGGACTTGATTCTGACTTCAATAAATTGCCCTATGCCTTGTATCGCTATCAATTTACTTACACCTCTTCTTTTAAAATTTATCAAAGCAATATGGCGCGTTCATTACCCGAAAATCCTAAAGTGGCGGCTTTTACTTATGCCCAGTCTTCGGAAGAACTCCCTTATTCTGAAAAAGAAATCGCTATTTTGCAAAGTATTTATGGTCAAAATTTTAACACTTTTATTGGCGCAAAATGTACCAAACAGAATTTTTTAGCACAACAAAAAAACGGTGATATTTTACATGTTGCTTTACACGCATCAAGTAATCCGACGGATAGAAGTGACAATAAAATATATTTTGCACCGAAACACCAATCGCCTTTGACGGATATTGAATTAAATCCGATTCAATCCACTGTTAAATTACTTGTTTTATCGGCTTGCCAAACTGCTGAGGGTAAAATAGAAGCGGGAGAAGGTACTTACTCCCTCTCCCGTTCCTTTTTGCAATGCGGCATTCCAAATGTGATAGCCTCCCTTTGGAAAATTGATAACGCCAGCACTTCCGACATTTTGACGACATTTTACACCAAATTAGCCCCCAATAATAATATTTCAGAGTCATTAAATCAAGCTAAAATCAGCTATTTAAAAACGGCTGATAAACAAACAGCACACCCGAGATATTGGGCTGGACTATTGATTTTTAACTAAGGCGTAATACAAAAAATAATCTACCCAATTTAGTCATTCTATTTCCTTTACTCCACGTTAAATTCTTCTTAAATAATTCATTATTTCTCGAAAAATTTGCCTTGATTAAAGAAAATATAATAACCACCTTGGGTACATTATTTTTTGTATTACGCCTAAAAACATACTCTAAATAGAACTGATGACAACGCCATTGGTACTTTTAACACGGGTACAAGTAAATATGCCATAAGCATCTTGATATATTATTTCGGACGTAATAAACCAATGGTGCTTACCGTCTTGAATGGCTTGTGTTTTTATAATTTCTGCGGCTAAAGCTGTTAACGTTTCTAATTGCTTTTCGGGGCGACCCTTCACTAAAAAATGAACCACAACACCTTCCGAAATAGCAAAAGGCACTAAATAAATCCTCTTCTTCCACAGTCGTTTTGCCTTATATGACGGATAAAACCCAGTTACTGAGTCAGCAATATCCATCAAAAACAAATGAAAAGGCTTAAATTCACTGCCTCTAACAGAAGTTAAAGTATTGATACAGGCAAGTGCAGGCGTAGTAAGTGGATGGTCACTTGATAAATTATCATCACAATAGTGAAAATTTGTAATAGGCGCATTGATGTCTAATAGCAAAAAGGTTTGCACCATGTTTTTTAAGGGGGAACCTTCCAATTTAATAATGAGCTTTGGGTCATTTGGGTTTGTTTTATCAAAATAATAATTGATATAACTTATGCCCGCAGGTAAGGTCAACGTTGTTGTGCGGTACGTTTCAAAAGGACCTGGAATGTCGCCATCATCCAAAGGATTGTTGACATCTTTCAAACAATAAAGCGTGGGAATGTTTGGATTGTTTGGTTGAAGTTCTTGCAAATACTCCGTCGCTTCAGGTGCATCTTTTGATAAAATGCTGTTTTTACTGTTGGTATTTGTTTTGAAATCAAGTTTACCAAAATTCGTTAAATTGACTACTTCTGACATGATTGTACACTTGGTTTTATGAAAAAAAAGGTTAAAAATTAGAATCTGTATCATTTTAAGTTCAATATCAATTCAGCTGCTTTTGCTTGATACTTACCCCCCTCAGTATTTGCGACATTTTTCAGCAAAATCATTGCTTTTTCTTTCTGATTTGTTTCAAAATAAGCTAAAGCTAAGAACCATTCAATAGTATCAGTAGGCAAGGTCGTAGATGTTTGTAGGCTTTCAAATATGGGTATAGCTTTGAGCGATTCGCCATTGCCAATATAGGAAATACCTTTATAAAATAGCATAAGACTGTCTTTTTCAATCTCAAAAGCTTTATTTAAAAGCGGAATAGCATTTTTATAATCTTTCTTCGCGTACATTTTTAATGCTTCCAACCTAATTGTTTTATCATCATCCCCCATCGTAATTCCCAAAGCAGGATAAGGCTCAAAAACTGCGGCAATGGGTCCCGATATTACAGGCTCATCTTCCTTTGCCATATACCGCCAAATGCCAAAAGCGGCTAAGGCAACCACCAAAGCCACTAATATTATCTTCAACCAACTGGTTGAACTTGGTGGATCCAAAGGCGGTAAAGTGACGTCGAGGTCTTGCAAGCGCTGACGCATCTGGCGTTGGCGAATAACAGTCAACCCCTCAGTATTAAGGTGTATTTTTTGAGCATTTTTACGGAAATCAGCATCAGTTTGAAGCCTATTTTCTAAATCCCGCCGGTCATTATCGGATAACGAGCCTTCCCATAAAGCCGTTAATTGTTCTATATCTTTGTCTGTCAATTCCATTTTATGTTGATATTAAGGTATTATGATATTGCGATATTAAGGTTATTGGATACTATTTTCTTTTAATTTTTTTATATAAATATTCAACTTATGGTGTAGATTTCCCAGCTTTAATATTAAATCGTCATACTCTTTTTGCGAAATTAATGATCGATTAAGAGATTTGACCAACCAACTTTTGGTTTCTAATAAAGAGCCTCTACTATAATAGCAAAATTGTTTTCTGTCTTTATAAAAATATCTACCATAACCTTCAGCGATATTTGCAGAAATAGAGTCAGCCGATCTTACCAATTGGTTTCCAACAGTACTTTTAGGAAAATATTCCCAAGTGTCTATAATATTCCATACTGCTTCGCCAATTTCAAGAGCAAGTTGATAAATTTCTAAGTCTTCTAATCGTATGTTTTTATTTTCCATGTTTGAAGTTTTAATCAAGGTGTTGAGGTATTAAGATATTGATTTAGCTAAATAATAAATGAATATCCCAATATCCTAATATCTTAGTATCTTAATACCCTCTAATCAGTTTGCCAAAATTATTTTTACACTTATAAAGCATTGATTTTGAAACGCTGTCAGAGGCATAGTTTTGTTTTGCCGCAATTTCTTTATGCGAATAGCCTTGGTAGTAATACAATTTAAAAAGTGTGGCACAGGGCTCTTGTAAAGAAGCCACCGTTTTTTCAATGCGCACCAACAGCTCTTCTTTTTCTATAGCGGAGTCCGTATTTTCCTCGGCAATATTTTCAATTAATGTATCCAATTCCCACTCTGAAGCCTTGTCTTTGCGTTTATGTAAGTTGCTAAGCGTATTCCGACAGATGGTCGTCAGGTACGTTAGCACTTGAGTATTGGTGGGCTCTATACGCCCCTGTTCAGCATTGTTTATCAGAATTAAAATAGCATCGGCAAAAATGTCTTTTGCAGAATTTATATCAGTGATATTACCCTGCTTTAATAGCCAGTGAACGCAAATTTCGCGGTATTGAGTATATACCTGCCCACTCAATTTATTGGTACCTTCTTGTTCAAAACGGTCTAAAAATTCCTTTAGAGTCATACTTCCATTGCAGTTTTATAAGTTTCCTGTGTAGAGCAAATCTAATTAAATATTGTTGCAACACATAGGTTTTCCCATAACAAACTTTACATGAAAGCTTAAAATACGAATTATGACCCACTACTTCTTTTAGTAGCTTATTTATACTTTCTGATTTCAATGAGTAAAACGCCTTTTAAAATGTGCGTTCTGATAGTTGATATTTAAAGTTGGGAAAAGTAAACCAGCGAAAGGATTTATTTTAAAATTAGCGCATCACGTAGAATTACACAGACATATCAAAAAACGATTTTTTAGGATTTAAAATTTTTTTTAAAAAATGAGTTTACTTTTTTCAACTCTAAATATCAATGAGTAGAAGGGTTAAAAAAGCCTTTCCATTTATTAAATCCATTAATCTGTATAACGCCATTTTACCAATGAAAACTGCAAAAATATCCCTTTTTACAAGCTATTCAATCCATTCGCTATTACTAGAAAAGCCCAAAATAACTTAAATTACGATTGCAAAATAACCCTAAAAAACCTTACTATGAGAAAACAACAAACTATAATCACAACCTTATTTTGACTATAAAATTTAAAAAACCAAATGAAAGAAAGCATCTCCGAGGTTAAATACTGAGGGGATGCTTCAATTGAGAAAATCAATATTTTTAAAAATCGCCCAAACAAAAAACTGCGGCCAATCAATTTTAGTTAGCGTAACCCTTAAATTTTATTAAAAATGAAAACAAGCATCTGTATCATCGCTTTACTCTTCGTGAGTATGACCCTCTTTGGACAAACTCTTTCCGCTAAAAAGTATGACTCTCTGCTCCCGTTGACTCCCAATAGAGCTAAATTAGAAGCGGAAACAGCCAATGCCTTCGAGAAATACGCTGACTTAGGAGAAGATTTTATCAACGTAGATGATACTTCGGAGTGGGAAGCCGAAGACAGGGAGCAAGAAACATGGTTCGTGAGAGAAACACCAATTGCAGGAAAATCGGAAAGGTTAAAAAACACGAATTACCGCATACTGGCTTTTGAACTCAATAAAACGATGAAAAAAGGGCTATTTGAAATAGCTTCTAAGATGAAATGATAACGATTCAAGTCGTGATAAAACGAACGAACGAATGAAATTAGATGAAGTTTTGTATTTGTACTGAGGGGGTGAATCGAGTCATTCTCTCAGTATTATTTTGGGCTTTTTGACAATTTTAGCAGTAAGTAGATTACGATGCTCTTTCTATTTACTTTCTACTTACTTTCTATTAGCCCTTAAGTTGAAACCACCAGATGTATCAAGAAGTAAATTTTGCTTGGCATCCTGAGGGGATAACGTCCTCCTTTCGATATGCCTGCTTACAGTTTTTTAAATAAAATGTCTCAATTATGAAGATGATATCCAGCGTAGTACTCGTTATTACACTAACTTTTTTTGTTGAATTGGGATTTGCACAAGGGCGTTATTTCGAAGGGATGCCTATAAAACCCAACTGCCCATGCGAAGTTCCACTCATTTTTAGAGGTAGGCAAAGTGAAATTAATCCAAATCCTGTAAACCCTACTTTCAACTGCATACTATCTTTGCCGACTGCTTCCACAGCACCCGAAGGTATTTATCTTTTTAAAAGAAAACGAAAAAGTATCCCGCCGATTTATCCAAAAACATCCACTATTATTCGATTGTGATTTGTTCAATTCCAGCCCACAACTGAATCAAAATAATTATTTTTAAAAACCATAAAACAGGTCTTATTTTTATGAAATTCAGCATAATTCTCGTTTTTAGATTATCTTTATTCGGAGTATGGGATTTACAAAAAGGCATTATTATGGATGAAATGCCGATAAAAGCCAACTCTCACTATAAAATACCCCTTATTTTAAAACCAGACAAAGTGAAAAAAAACAAAACTAACCCAACCTCCATCTTCACGCAATCATGACCAACTGCTTCTGAGCACCTTTAGGTTTTATTTTTTAAAAAGAGAAAAAAGACCCGAATTGACCTATCCGAAAACTTCAAACATTTTGCGTTTTTGATAATATCCTTTTTTTTAATTCATAAAACGAAAACAATGAATCATTTACCAATTGAAGAACAACAACATTTTAGCTCTACAGTAGCTCCAGTTACAGAAACCAACCGCCTCAAAGTCTTAGATGCCTTGCGAGGCGTTGCCCTTTTGGGTATTTTATTGATGAATATCCCAGGGTTTTCAATGGCGCAATATTCTTTTGAAACTTTTAAAAACGATCCCAGCAATGCCAATTTCTGGCTCTATGAATTCATCGGGATTGTTTTTGAAGGTAAAATGCGCGCTATGTTCGGAATGATATTCGGCGCAGGCGTATTGCTTTTTATTTCTAATAAAAAAAACAAAGGTACATCCGTTCATGCTTTATTTTATCGCCGTATGTTTTGGTTGGTTTTATTTGGGCTCATTCATGCTCATTTAGTACTTTGGATTGGCGATATTCTCTACCTCTATGGCGTGTGTGGTATGATAGTTTACTTGTTCCGCAATGTTCCCGCTAAATATTTGGTGTGGGCAGTGCCCATCGTGGCAGTGATGGATTTTACTTCAAATACATTATTTTATCAAGATTTACGCGCCAAAAGGATTGCTTATGTAGATGCCACCAAAGCCCAAGCCGCCAGCCAAACTTTGACGGATGCCCAAACAAAAGCTATAACAACTTGGTCGGAAGTCGAAAAATCCATGATACCCAACCGTGAAGGTGCCAAAGCCAATACCGCAAAAATGAAGTCGAATTATAGCACTGTCGCAGCCTACCTCCGCCCATTGGCTTTTGATGGACAAACCAAATATTTGCCTTACGAATTGTGGGACTCTATTGCTTTGATGTTACTCGGTATGGCATTATTCAAATGGGGCTTTTTTACAGGCAGTTGGTCAAATGACGATTATTTGAAGGTCGTAAAAATCGGTTATGGCATTGGTTTGCCTTTGGTGATGTATGCGATGTATTACAGTTTTCAAAACTTCTCAACGCTCGAAGCAAATTTGGCGCGTATGGAACGCGTACCGATTGATTGGGTCGGTTTGATATATCCTTTCCAACGCATTTTATTGGTCATGGCACACGCGGCAACACTTATTTTACTCTATAAATCGGGTAAAATACAAAGACTTTTCCGCCGCCTCGAAGCCGTTGGGCAAATGGCTTTTACCAATTATATTTCTCATTCTGTCATCTGCACGCTTTTCTTTTTCGGCTATGGTTTGAATTATTATGCCGAGTTGGAATATTACCAAATTTACTTTGTAGCCCTTGCTATTTGGGTTTTTCAATTGATTATCAGTCCGATTTGGTTAAAATACTTCCTTTTTGGCCCGCTTGAATGGGTGTGGCGCAGTTTGACTTATTGGAAAATGCAGCCGTTTAAGAGGGATTAGTGACCCCTCAGTATTTTCTCTCTTTTTTTAATCAATAAATCAAATTTTAAAATGAAGACTAAAAACCTTTTGTATGGAATTCTTTGGTTGCTTTTCATAACAGAGATTCAGGTAAAAGCCCAAGACATCAATGTTGAACAAAGGCTTCAAGGCATTGATCAAACGATAGATAAGATTTTAAAAGATTGGAATGTGCCAGGCTGTGGTATCGGCATTGTTTACAAGGACAAATTGGTCTTTGCCAAAGGTTATGGCTATCGAAATATGGAAAAGAAACTGCCCGTAACGCCTAACACCTTGTTCCAAATAGCGTCCAATACCAAATTGTTTACTGCCACAGCCGTTGGCTTTTTGGTAGATGAAGGGAAATTGGATTGGGACAAGCCCATCAAAAAGTCGGTACCGCAAATTCAGTTTTACAACGATAATTTAGATGCCAATGTCACTATTCGCGATATGTTGTCGCACCGCACAGGCATTTCAAGGCATGATGGGATTTGGTATAAATCCGATTTTACCCGCCAAGAAATGTTTGACAGAATTAAATATTTAGAACCAAGTTTGCCGTTGCGTCAAGGCTATCTTTACAACAACTTGATGTATATGGCGGCAGGTCAAATCGTTGAAATTCTATCGGGAAAAACGTGGGAAAGGTATGTCAACGATAAAATTTTTACCCCCCTCAGTATGACGCACTCGATGTTTGTTCCTGAGGACATGCTCAAAACAGCCGATTTTATGTTGCCTTATTATGAAAAACGGGACACAAATATCTTGCTGCCGTATCCCGTTTATACCCAAATGAAGGGCGTAGGACCTTGTGGCTCAATCATTTCGAGCATCAACGACCTCTCATATTGGTTGATAGCTCAAATAAACGGCGGCAAATTCAAGGATAAACAAATCATTCCTTCTACCATCATCAAAGAGACCATGCAACCTGCGAGCATGACCGCTTCTGTACCGGATAAATACTATGAAAATATGAATTCTATTTATGGCATGGGCAGAGGTTCATCCATTTATAAAGGTCATTACAGAGTCCAACATGGGGGCGCTATCGGTGGCATTTATTCACAGATATCGCTCATGATACCCGACAGTATTGGGGTCATTGTTTTTACAAATGGCGCACATGCGGGCGGACTTCCAGGCATTATTGCCAATACCGTTTATGATAAAGTACTCAATTTGGAAGCAACGCCGTGGAGTGACAGGAATCTGAAAGACTATGTAAAAAGTAAAATGACGGATAAAGAATCCCGCCAAAAGCCAGATATTGACCGCGTACCCAACACCAAACCCTCGCACACCTTAGCCGATTATGCAGGTAGATATGAAGACGCAGCTTACGGTGTGATGGAAATTAACTATAAAAACGACAATATAAGCTTCACTTTTAATAATACTACTTTACCCCTCAGTCATTACCACTACGATCGCTTTGAGTCGCCTGATGATGAGATTGAAGGGAAATGGACATTGCGGTTTGGGCTTGATGCACAAGGCAGTATTCAGCAAGTCATGGTCAGTATGGACGAAAAAGAAGTCGTTTTTACTAAAAAAGCAGAGGCTAAACTCTCTGACCCGAACTTTTTAAAGAACCTTGCAGGACTTTATGAACTCAATGGCACTACCTACGAAATAACTTTAACCAATAAAGAACTGATGATAAAAGGTGCACCACCACAACACCTTGAACCCTACAAAGGCAATACCTTTAGAATCCGAGAGTTTTCAGATCAATTGGTTGAGTTTGTTTTTGATGCCAATGGCACAATACCGATAGGCTTTAAAGTGACGTATGATGGTAAGTCTGTTCTCATCAATAGAAAGAAATAGTTTTTTTGTTTGGGGGGGCAGGTTGATATTGCCCCCTCCCGAAGGAATCCTTTGGATCAGTATTCCCTCTTTTTTTAAACTAAAAATCAATTTTAAAAAT
The DNA here is from genome assembly GCA_031424515.1 of Saprospiraceae bacterium. Taxonomy (GTDB): domain Bacteria; phylum Bacteroidota; class Bacteroidia; order Chitinophagales; family Saprospiraceae; genus JAAFJT01. Next base: position 1,536 of record JANPHO010000092.1, on the reverse strand, counting down.
GAAAAAAATAATCTATCTCCTTTCGATTTTATTGTTATTAACCCTTTCTTTTTTGGGTTTTGCCCAACAGCATAAGAAAACTATACCTGCTATTAAATATGGCGACAACTCAAAAGCGGGTAAATATTTTTCTACAGGTGGGATAAAATTATATTATGAAACGTATGGTCAAGGCAAGCCCTTATTATTAATTCATGGCAACGGCGGCTCAATTCGAGATTGGCGGTATCAAATTCCTTATTTTTCACAATATTATAAAGTTATCGCCGTGGACAGTCGAGCCCAAGGCAAATCGGTTGACAACAGCGATGCGCTGAATTATGAAATGATGACAGAAGATATTGCGACTTTACTGACGCATCTGAAAATAGATTCTGCATACGTCATTGGATGGAGCGATGGCGGTATCAATGGTTTGTTATTGGCAATTCGACACCCCGAAAAAGTAAAAAAATTGGCAATAACGGGTGCTAATTTAACACCTGATACTTCTGTCATTGACCCTGCAGGTACAAAAATGATTACGGAAGACCTTGCCAAGCTGCGGGCTGCTGAACAAACTGCCGCCACCAAAAACACGATAAAATTGCTGCACATGATGGAAATAGAACCCCATATTGCGCTTGCTGATTTGCATATAATCAAATGTCCTACATTAGTCATGGGTGGTGATTTTGATGTGATTAGACCTGAACATACGCTACAAATATTTCAAAATATCCCGCTGGCATATTTGTGGATTCTTCCAGAATCAGGGCATGGAACGGTTCATCATTATAAAAAAGAGTTTAATGCCAAAGTGCTTCATTTTTTTACACATTCTTATAAAAGACCGAATTGGATAGACTGGAATCCGTAAGATGTTTAGGGTTTACCCCCCTCAATAATGCTTTCAGTTTAATGGTATACTCCGACATGTTTTCTCTATATTTTAATCAAAAAATCAATTTTTAAAATGAAAAAAACAATTCATGAAATTCACATTATGCTCATTATCGGCTTATTATTAACTGTTTTAGCTTGTACGCAAAGTGCTGAAAATAAGCAAAAAGAGACAAAAGCAGTTGCCACTGTTCCTTTCACTATGAAGCAAACCGAAGCTGGCAAATGGGTCATTATGGACGAAAAAGAAACACCACTCTACGATGTTTTTATTTATGATAATGGACCAGATTATCCAGCCGAAGGTTTGATACGAGTTGTAAAAAATGGTAAAATCGGGTATGTGGATGCCAAAACTTATGCGATTGTCATACCCCCTCAGTATGATTGTGCTTTTCCTTTTGAAAATGGTAAAGCGAAGGTCAGTAATAACTGTAAAACCGTCAAAGAAGGCGAATACAGCAGTTGGGAAAGCGATGCTTGGCAGTTTGTGGATAAAAAGGGGAAGTTGAGTGCGTTGTAAATGGTTAATTTTGAGGTAGGATTTTGTTTTATTGAAATAGGATTTTAGAAATTATTAGGATATAATGGGATTATCAATCCACGATGTAATCCCATTATATCCTTACAATTCCATAAATCCTACTTCAATAA
>JANPHO010000091.1:0-8880 GCA_031424515.1 Saprospiraceae bacterium | reverse complement strand
AATCGCTATTTCTATCGGTTATTTGACACTAAACTAAAGCTAAGCATGGCCTACATTAACTACATAAATAAGCTGCGGTACGGTACGAACGAACGAATTTAAACTAGAGAGAGGACTACAGAAATAAAATTTATGATACTAATCTAAAAAGCACTCTTCTTTTTTACCTTTAAAAATGTATTTTTACACTCCTTTTAAGATTTTAACTGTTTAGCATTTTATAGAGCAGTATCTTTGTAGGAAGTGGATAGGCTTAGGTTTCAATAATGAAATTTTAGGCATGACTTATTGAGAGCATCAATCAATTTTTAATGAATACAACACTGTCTTTTTTTAAAGAAAGTCTTCGCAATTTAAGAACTACGGGCGCCGTCGTCAGAAGCTCGAAGTTCCTTGTAAAAGAGATGATAAAGCCCATTAATTTCAAACAGGCTAAAGTGATCGTGGAATTAGGGGCAGGCGATGGCGTTATGACTTTCGAGATTTTGAAGCACATGCAGCCCCACGCACGCTTATTGTGTTTTGAAATTAATCCCCAATTTTGTGAAATACTGAGGGGTATCAAGGATGAGCGTTTCTTCTTGATAGAAGACTCTGCCGAGTTGCTCAAAGAACACATGATTAGGATGAAAATCAAAGAAGTGGATTACATTATTTCTGCCATTCCTTTCGTTGCATTGCCCGATGAATTGTCGCAATCAATAGTAAAAGGTTGTTTTAATGCATTGAAGAAGAGAGGATTATACATTCAATTTCATTATTCTACGATGATTAAAAAGATGTATAAAGCGATATTTGGCAATATTGATATTAATTTTGTTCCCCTCAATTTTCCACCCGCTTTTGTTATGATTTGTGAAAAAAAATGAGATTTAAATTGTTTTAAAATGCTGTATTGTTGTATTGTTTTGCCAATTAGATGATGATTTTTAATTAATAAACAATACAACAATACAGTAATTCAACAATACAATATGAAATTATACGCAACCGATACTCTTAATTTTGTCTCAAAACTCACCTTTCGCCGCATTTTTAATGCCTCCAAAGTCTTTTTATCCTATTTTTTAACGAAATGGACGCGTCGCCCTATTCAATGGGGTATGCCGTTTACTATTTCAATTGAGCCGACGACTGCGTGCAATTTGCGCTGCCCTGAATGCCCAAGTGGTTTGAGGGCTTTTTCCCGCCCGACAGGTAATTTGAAAGAGGACTTTTTCCGTAAAACGATTGATGAATTGCATCAAGAATTGATGTACCTCATTTTTTATTTTCAAGGCGAGCCGTACATCAATCCTAACTTTTTAGATATGGTAAAATATGCCCACGATAAAGGCATTTACACCATTACAAGCACCAACGCCCATTTTTTAAGCGATAAAAATGCTCAAAAAACCATCGAAAGTGGTTTGGATAGGCTCATTATTTCGGTGGATGGCACCACTCAAGAGACGTATGAAAGTTATAGAAAGGAAGGGAAATTGGAGAATGTGCTGCAAGGTGCACGCAATATGGTGAAATGGAAAAAGCAGATGAATTCTAAAACACCGCACATCATTTTTCAATTTTTGGTGGTAAAACCCAATGAGCATCAAATACCTGAAATTTTTAAATTAGCCGAAGAAATCGGGGTAGATGAAGTGAAATTGAAAACTGCACAGGTGTATAACTACGAAAATGGTAATGATTTAATTCCCACAATTGATAAATACGCCCGCTATCAAGAAATGGAGGATGGAAAATGGACATTCAAAAATGCGCTGGTCAATCATTGTTGGAAGTTGTGGCATTCATGCGTGATTACGTGGGATGGTTTGGTCGTGCCTTGCTGTTTTGACAAAGATGCAGAGTACCGTTTGGGAGATTTGAAAAAAACGACTTTCAAGGAAATATGGTACAATGGTGCTTATAAAGGTTTTAGAAAAGCGATATTGAAAGGACGTGATAAAATAGAGATTTGCACCAATTGTACTGAGGGGTGTAAAGTGTGGGCATGATTTTAGGCTGATTAAAGAATTTCTATTTTGATTTTAACTTAAATTGATTTAAATTTGGTTTGAAATTATATAACAGCTATCCAATTTTTACCGAACAAATTACCAACTTTGAATGAACAATGCTAACGAGAATCTTTTTATTATTGACCACTCCGTTTCTCTTTTTATCTGGAAATCAAAAAAAGACTGAAACGCCACCCCCTCAGTATGAAGTACCTAAAACAGAGAAAAAGACTCCTGTAATGGAGAATCAAACGCTCCGCTTGATGTTTGCGGGGGATATAATGTCACAATTGCCACAAATTGAATCGGCTCAAGTGAACGGTGGACTATACAATTATGACCATTGTTTTAAATATATCAGACCTATATTTGAGCAAGCCGACCTCGTCATTGGCAACTTAGAATGTACGCTTGCTGATGCACCACCTTATACTGGTTACCCCAATTTCAAAAGTCCTGACCAATTAGCGGAAGCTTTGAAAAAAGGCGGTTTTGACGTTTTAGTCACTTCCAATAACCATTCGCTGGACGGTGGCTTATTGGGGGTGAACCACACTTTAGATGAAATCAGAGCAAATGGCTTCGTTCATACGGGAACTTTTAAAAATGAAGACCATAAAAACCTTGTTTATCCTTTGATTATCTATAAAAATGGCTTTAAAATAGCCCTTTTGAATTATACCCATCATACCAACGGTATTTCACCGAAGCCGCCCGCGATAGTCAATCGATTGGATATGGATGTCTATAAAAAAGATATGCAGAAGGCTAAAGCGATGAAACCTGATTTCATTATTTCATTTTTGCATTGGGGCGAGGAACATCAATTGGATGAAGATAGTAATCAAAGAGCTTTGGCGCGTATAATGCATCAGTGGGGGAGTGATTTGGTGGTGGGTTCGCATCCGCATGTGGTTGAACCTATTAAAAATGAAACTGTTACAGTAGGGAATAAAACGCATAATTATCTGACGGCTTATTCGTTGGGCAACTTCATTTCTGCTCAACCGTTCGTGAATACTGAGGGGGGAATAGTTTTCGAAGTGAATATTAAAAAAGAAAAGAATCAGACCTCCATTGAGGATTATTATTATATCCCCGTGGTGCGCTATACGCCTTTTGAAAAAGGCAAACAGCGTTTTTATGCGCTGCCCGTTTCTCCTTACGAGGATTATAATAATTTAAATATGTCAGCGTCCGAAAAAAATAAAATGACCCATTTTGTGAATCGTGTTCGGGCTCAATTAGAGAAATATGGTGCTCCAGAGCGCAAATTTTCGTTGAATGAAGTAGAAATTGAGTAAAAATTTTAAGAGGATAGAAGCCTATAAGATTTCCAAAGTCTTATAGGTTTTTTATTAAAATAAATTACAAGTATGATTATATCCGCAATAGTAGCCACGGCTCACAATGGCGTCATTGGAAAAGACAATGAAATTCCGTGGTATTTGCCCGCCGATTTTGCTTATTTTAAAAGGGTGACTCTGAATCACCACATCATCATGGGGCGTAATTGTTATGAAAGTATTGGTCGCCCTTTGCCCAAGCGAACGAATGTCATTGTTACCCGAAATCTATTTTACGTAGCTTCTGGTTGTGTGATAGTACATTCCGTGGAGGAAGGTTTGAAATTGGCTGAAATGAACGGCGAAGAAGAGGTTTTTATCATTGGTGGCGGCGAAATTTATAAACAAACGATGCACCTTTTGGATAAAATTTATATCACTGAAGTGGACTTAAATACTGAGGGGTCTGTCTTTTTTCCTGAAATAAATACCAATGAATGGCATTTGGTTTCAGAAGAGAAGCATTTGAAAGATGAGAAAAACGAGTGGGATTATACTTTTAAAATATTTGAAAAGAAGTAGTGCGGAACACCAGTTCCGCGCTACTTGGAGAAAAAAGCCTTGTAAATGGGCTTTCTGTTATTGAACTGAAGCCATAAAATGGGATAAAATGACCATCCGATGAGCGGTAATGACTTAAAATGAATATCATCGATGATGGAAGATGTGCCATCAGGGTGCGCTTTTATAATATGCTTGTGTTGCCATTCGGTGAGAAAAAAAGGTAATTTCACGCCTTTATCTATGAAATAAATCTCCTTTTCAGTCTCTTTCTGCTCAATTATCAAGGCATCCCAGCGCTGAGCTAAGAAGGATGCGCCTATTTCCAAATGTACTTCATCGCCTACGTGGCAGCCATCAAATCGCAAGAGTTTGAACGGTGTGAACTTGGGTGCCAACGCTAAAAACAGTTTTTCGTTGAAATTATTCCAAACTGTTTTCATGTCAGCTTCTACGTGTGTGCTTATTAGAATGTGCATTTTATAATACGTTTGACTATTTACAAAAATGGGGAGTGAAGTTAAGAGATGATAGTCTAACCAATTTTAACTGAAATTGTTTCAAAGGGCTTGAGGTTTGAAATTCAATCGAGGATTCTATTAAAATTAGAATTATATTTTTATATACAAATATATCTTAAGCTGAAACATTAGGGCGTTAAAGGCGTATTTTTATTGTGATAGCTGTTTTTTAAGAAATAAAGTCATATATCTTAAATATGGTTTTTTAAATAAAATTAAAGGCAAACAATTTTTTTGACTTTAACTTTTTATTACTTTGAAAGGTGCCTTTTTTTGTTAATTTTGCACCCGAACACAATAAAAAAATATTTCTAAAAGCAGATTTGATCTAAAATTTGATAATCGTTAGAAATAACGACTCAAAATGAACTTCATCACTCAACCAAAACAACGGAACCTTGGCATTACTAAAAACTATTTCGGGCATTAGAGGAACAATCGGAGGGAAGTATGGCTCGAATCTTACTCCACAGGACATAGTAGAATGTACGGCTGCATTCGGCACTTGGATTTTAAAGACTAAAAACTCAAAAAAAGCTAAAGTCGTTATTGGCAGAGATGCTCGTATTTCAGGTGAGATGCTGAGTGGATTGGTGGTCAATACGCTTATTTCATTGGGTATTGATGTTGTTGACTTGGGCTTGTCTACTACACCAACTGTTGAAATTGCTGTACCTGATGAAAATGCAGATGCGGGCATTATCTTAACAGCAAGCCATAATCCTAAAGAATGGAATGCGCTCAAACTCATTAATTCAAAAGGCGAATTTATCTCAGCAGAAGATGGTGAGGCTGTCTTAGCAATGATAGAAAGTGGTGATATTACCTATACGGATGTTGATAATTTAGGTACTTATACTACGGATAATACATATATCCAAAAGCATATTGATAAAGTTTTGGCTTTAGATATTGTTGATAAAGCTAAAGTAGTTGCTAAAAATTTCCGCGTGGTGGTTGATCCTGTTAACTCTACTGGCGCTATTTCGATAGTGCCACTTTTAGAACAAATGGGCTGCGAAGTATTTGTTATAAACGGAGAAGTGAACGGTAATTTTGCGCATAATCCAGAGCCTTTACCAGAGAACCTGAACCAATTATCGCGTGAAGTTTTAAATAAAAAGGCATTTTTAGGTATTTCTGTTGACCCTGATGTGGATAGATTGGCTTTTGTGCGTGAAGACGGTGAAATGTTCGGTGAGGAATATACTTTAGTGGCGGTGGCTGATTATATTTTAAGTAAAACGCCCGGCAATACGGTCTCTAACCTTTCCTCAACCCGTGCTTTAAGGGATGTAACTGAAAAACACGGTGGTATTTATGAAGCAGCAGCCGTTGGTGAAGTGAATGTAGTGACTAAAATGAAAGAAATAGGTGCTGTGATAGGTGGTGAAGGCAACGGTGGGGTGATTTATCCTGCTCTTCATTATGGTCGTGATGCATTGGTGGGTGTGGCTGTGATGTTGACAGCATTGGCGGAATTTGGTAAACCGCTTTCTTTTTTAAGAAAAAGATACCCAGAGTACACTATTTCGAAGAAAAAATTGGATTTACCAAAAGATATCAACATTGATACTCTTTTAAATCAATTGGACGATAAGTACAAACCGATGAAAGATTGCTCACGCAGCCGAATTGATGGTTTGAAAATTGAATTTAAAGATGGTAATTGGATTCACATGCGTAAGTCGAATACCGAACCCATTATTAGAGTATATGCAGAAAGTACTTCGGAAGTGATTGCGGATAATTTGATTCAAAAAATTAATCGCGATATTTACGAAATACTGAATGCGAGTAGAGATGAAAATTAACTTTTACCCGTGCCACCGCTCTAAGCGGTGCCACGGATGAGGAATATACTGAGGGGGTGTTTGTCCAACGACTTACACCCCCTCAGTATTTTTATGAAAAATGAACATAAAACGTAATTACTTAGTCAGATAGTCGCTGACGCTCCGTTTAGCCACTGATTTTACAGATTTTTACAGATTTACACTGATTTTTAAAAAATAATTACTTGTAAATCAGTGTAAAATCAGTCGGTTTCAGTTTAATCAGTGGCTAAACGGAGCATCAGCGACTTCACAGCTAAGTAATTGCGAAAAAACAAGGTTATTTTAAGTCAAATACTTGACGTAATTTTGCGCATCGTACATCTTATATCTTACATCTTTTTCCCATTAAAAAATGAGAGTCTATTTTGATAATGCCGCCACTACGCCAATGGCTCCCGAAGTGATAGAAACCGTTAGCCATGCCATGCGAACGCTTTTCGGCAATCCCTCAAGCATTCATGCCGATGGGCGAATGGCGCGCACTGCCGTGGAAGATGCCCGTAAAACGGTTGCTAAATATCTGAACGCCAGCATTGGAGAGATTTTTTTTACTTCAGGTGGAACGGAGTCTAATAATATGATTCTGAAAAATGTGGTGCGGGATTTGGGGGTGAAACGTTTTATTACCTCTAAAATTGAGCACCATTGTGTGCTGCACACGCTCGAAGCCCTTGAAAAAACGGCGGATATTCAAGTGGAATTTGTGAAATTTGATGAAAAAGGGCGGATTGATTTAGAGAATTTAGAGGTTTTATTAAAAATAAATAATGATAAAACCCTCGTCTCGTTGATGCACGCCAATAATGAAATCGGGACGATGATTGATTTGGATGCCGTTTCAAAAATTTGTGAAGAGCACGGTGCTTTTTTTCACAGCGACACGGTTCAGACAATGGGCTATTTTCCGATTGATGTGAATAAAACGAAGATTCACTTTCTGACGGGTGCGGCGCATAAATTTCATGGACCCAAAGGCATTGGTTTTATTTACATCAACGGTGATGTGACCCTCAAACCTTTCATTGATGGCGGCTCACAGGAGCGCAATATGCGAGGTGGTACAGAAAATGTGCCAGGCATAGTGGGTTTAGCGAAAGCTTTGGAAATGGCGCAAGAGGATATGTACGAGCGACAAGATGAAATAGAAGGAATCCGACAATATTTTAAAAATCAGCTTTTGGATACTTTCGCGGACATTCAATTTATTGGCGATTATGAAGGCAATTATCATTATAAAGTGCTGAATGTCTCTTTTCCACCTTCCATGAAATCAGAATTATTGCTTTTTAATTTGGATATTGCGGGCATTTCGGCTTCGGGTGGTTCGGCGTGTAGTTCTGGGGCAGAGGGCGGTTCGCACGTATTGGATGCGCTTGACATTGATCCCGAGCGCAAATGTATTCGCTTTTCATTTTCACATTACAATACGCTCGATGAGGTGGACTTTGTGATTGAAAAATTGAAAAAAGTAGTAGCGGTGAAAATGGGCGATAAGTGATGGGTGATAAGTGATGAATTATCACTTATCACCCATCACTTATCTCTTATCACCCATCTCTCATCACTTATCTCTTTCTCTATTATATTTTCCCCAAGAGAAGCCAAATTTGAGATTGACTTGTCCATAAAGTCCTGAGAAATCATCGTTTTTGTAGTTGGTGAAATTGGTATCACTGACGATTCGGTAGCCCAATTGAGCATCCAAATGACACCAACGGGTGATATTGATTTCGAGACCCGCTTGTGGGTGAATAGCAAAAATCCTATCCTCCGCCGCTTCATTTGAGGCTTTTAATTTGCCCGTTCCGACGGCTACTGACAAAATAGGGTGTATCGCTCTATACGACATCGGTGTGAAACCCACCACTAAATTATTAGATTTCAAGGTAAATAATGCCGTTGGGCTAATGCGTTGGTTGGTGATTTGGTAATGTGAGCCACCGACGTAGAGTTTTTTACCGAACTCCAATGCCCACACACCACCGTTATAAGTGCCTGATTGGTCTTTGTTAAAACTGCCGTAATTGTATGACCAGCCGCCCCACGCGCCACTGAATCCAAGACCCGAATCGCCAATAACTGTTTGTTCCCGTTGAGCAAAGATGGGTGTTGCGCTGATGGCGAAGATTGCGAAAATAAATAGCTTTTTCATAATTCAAATAAATTTTAAAGAGTCTAAAAATAATTTCAATTTGTGTTAAAATATCTGATACCAGTAATTTAATCGTCTAATAAAAAGACATTTTCGATAAATATTACCCCTATGTCTTTTTAAAATTTCTTTTTTTTTAAATCACTCGCCTTTTTGTGTGATATTTCAATGACAATAAAGAATATCATAAAGTTACACCTTCCCATACTGAGGGGGTGCTCCTTAACTAAACCTTGACTCTTTTTAACAGTTTTTAAGAATTTTTTTTTGGGCGTAACGTTGGGGAAACTTTAAAAGTTTCCCCAACGTGTGGTTATAGGACATATCCAGAAGCGGTCACAAAAGGCAAGACCGACCGCCTGCATCTAACTGTGTAAAAATTATCCCCCTCAGTATTCTTTATTTTTGGTCGGGCGGTTGCCCTCAGTTCTTTAAAGTCTTCCAATGTTTCTCCAAAGAACGGGGGCTGTTGTGTGAAGTCTCAGACTTCACACATATCTAAAGGAGGGCTACCGCCCGACC
>JANPHO010000090.1:0-3564 GCA_031424515.1 Saprospiraceae bacterium | reverse complement strand
CGAAACCTTAGGTTCTCTTTTCTATGAAGGAAAAGATAAATTCGAAGGTAAAAAAGAACTGAACGTCGACAAGTTCGTGGTCGAATACCAAGAGTACGACTGGCTACGTGCAGCCCACAGTAACGGTAATTGGCAAAATGCCAATAAAACTGTAAAACGCGGTGACCTCTTCTTTAAGAAAAAAGTTAAAATCTATCCAGATACTTTATGTTGGATTCGTGACTTCGCTTATTCTTATAATGAGCCTATGACACGTAACTATTTCTGGCATCCTGCATTTGATGATTATCCTGTAGTGGGTGTAAACTGGCACATGGCGAGAGCTTTTTGCTGGTGGAGAACCAACTTATGGAATGCTTACAAAGGCAAAGAGGTCAACTCTGAAGATTTCCGTTTGCCTACTGAATATGAGTGGGAATACGCGTCGCGTGGTGGTCATGATTTAGCTCCATTTCCTTGGGGTGGGTATTATACACGCAACTCTAAGGGTTGTTTGTTAGCTAACTTCAAGCCTGGTCGCGGTAATTATCCAGAAGACGGTGGTCAATACACAGTAAAAGCTGATGCTTATTTCCCTAATGATTATGGTCTTTATAATATGGCGGGTAACGTAGCAGAGTGGACTATTACAGCATACAGCGATAATAATCAAGGCTTTCATGATTTTAACCCTGATTATCGTTATGATGCAAAAGATGCCGATCCTCCTGCAAAGAAACGTAAAGTATTGCGTGGTGGCTCTTGGAAAGATATTGCTTATTACTTGCAAACAGGTTCTCGTACTTTCGAATATCAAGATACAACAAAATCTTACATCGGTTTCCGTTGCGCATTGACATTCTTAGGTCGTTCTATAAATGACTTTTAATTAACCATTAGGTTTTTATACATTACTGAGGGGTATTAAAAAAAAATTATATCCCTCAGTAATTTTTCTAAAATTCGGCACGATTCTCGCCCATATTACATTTTTAACGAATCTCTGAGAAAACTTTTCATAGCCTTATAAGACAATAATAAAAGATATTCTATAATTTTATTTTTAAAAGTAAAATTATCAGATAAGCCCCTTGTGTTTGAAAACGAAACGGATAAAATATTTTCTTAACCTTATTTCTAAAATTTGAACGATATGAGTTTTTTAAAATCGAAAGGATTCAAGTACCTTAAAAACTTAATTATTGGTATTGGTGCAGCCGTAGTATTAGTAGGTGCCCTTTTCAAAATCCAAAGCTGGGAAGGTGCAACTGAAATGTTAACAATCGGTCTTTTAACAGAAGCTGGTTTATTCTTAATGTTGGGTCTATTAGGTCCAGAACCTGATTACTATTGGGATAAATTAATTCCAGGACTCGGTGATTACAATTCTAAAATCGGTGCTTTACAATTAGGTGGTATGGCAGCTCCTGCTGCTCAACAATTACCTGCATTGAATGGTGAGGTTGTAGAAAACAGATTAGGTGGCATGTTGACAGAATTGCAAAGTATGTCAAAAAGCTTAGGTTCTTTGAAAGCTTTACAAGAAGTTGACTTCTCTGGTACACAACAACAGTTGGCTCAGATGAATAACTTTTATTCAAAAATGACTGAGGCAATGGCTAATATGACTGATGCAATGGAAGATACTAAAATGTACAAGGAGCAAATGGCTGCTTTGAACAAAAACTTAGGCTCTTTGAATGCAGTTTATGGTGGTATGTTATCTGCAATGTCTGGCGTTAGCCGTTAATATTTATTTGGTACTCCATTGGTAGCAAGATTGAGGTTAAGTTAATTATAATTTTTTAACCCCCTCAGTATTGAACGAGGAGGACTCGTCCAAAACCAATTTTAATTAATAGATAAAAAGTTATAAAACATGTCAATACCTAAGGAACCGCGGCAGTTAATGATTAACTTGATGTACTTAGTACTAACCGCGATGCTTGCCTTGAACGTATCGGCTGAAATTATCAATGCTTTCTTCTCATTGAACAAAGGGATTCAAGATTCTAATGTCATCGTTGCAAAATCAAACGGTGATATGAAAAGTGCTATTGATAAACAAGCTGACACAAACCCTGCGAAATACGCAAGTTTCAAAAATCAAGCGGATAAGGTTATCGAAATATCTAAAGAATTTGAATCTTATATTTCAGGTGTTACGAATGAATTAGTAACTGCTGCTGGCGGTCTTGACCCTAAACATTCTGATGGTCGCCCTGTAAAATATAAAGATAAAGATATTCCTACTCATCTTTTCTTAACTGCTGGAGGCGGTAAGGGAAGAGGAGCCGAAATTGAGAAAAAAATTGGCGAAACAAGAGCTAAATTCTTAGCTGCAATCGAAGATGCAGGTGATAGAGAAAAACTATCGAAGATGATTGCTTTACAAGTTGACGCTATCCCAAATGGCTCAGAAGCTAAAACTTGGGTGGATTTAAAATTTGCTCACATGCCTGTAGCTGCGGTTATGCCTGCGCTAACTAAAATGACAGCAGATGCTAAAACTTCCGAAACAGCTCTTTTGAACTATTTCATGGATAAAGTGAGTGGTAAATTAGAGATTAAATTAGATAAATTTAGAGTAGCAATTGCACCTAAAAAAGCTTATTTAATTAGAGGTGATAAATTTGAAGCAGATGTTTATTTGGGTGCTTACTCATCTAATCCTGGTCAAGGTTTATCTATCTCAGTAAACGGTAGTGGTTTATCTATTAAAGATGGTGTAGGTCATTATGAAACTACTCCAGGTGGTATTGGTAAGCAGACTATCAAAGCAACAGCCTCTATTCGTAATCCTGCAACTGGTGAAACGACAACTGCTCAAGGCGAATTTGAATATGAAGTTGGTGAAAAATCTGCAACAATTTCAGCGGAGAAAATGAATGTTTTCTACATTGGTGTAACTAACCCAATCGCTGTTTCTGCTGCGGGTATTTCAAGTAATTCATTGAGAGTATCTGGTAGTGGTTGTGATGTATCAAGAGTTGATAATAATAACTATAATGTTACAGCCTCGCGCCCGGGTGAAGCAGTTATTACAGTTTCGGGTGAAGGTGGGTTTACAGCTACTAAAAAATTCAGAGTCAAAATGATACCTGACCCAATTGCTAAATATGGTAATAAGAAAGGTGGTGTTATTGGCTCTGGTGAAATGGCTGCATTCAATGGCTTGAGAGCTGACTTAGAAAACTTTGATTTTGATGCAAGATGTAGCATTCAAAGTTATGTAATGGTTCACATCGCAAGACGTGAAGATCCTAAACAAGCAAATGTTTCTGGTCCTATCAGTGGAGATGCAACAAGATTGGCTTCCGCCGCTAAACCAGGTGATCAATATAGTTTCATGAATATCAAAGGTCGTTGTCCAGGTGATGCGGCTGGTCGTGAACTTGGATCAATGAGTTTCTTTGTGAAATAGTCTATATCTAAAGTTTATAGTAAAATATAAAACGTGTCAATACTAATTTTAACATTTTTTAAATACTAAATTGGGTGTTGACACGTTTTATTTATAGTTTTAAAAGAGGGCTAACCCCCTCAGTATCCTAACAATTTAGGCATACTTTCAACGAATAAAAG
>JANPHO010000089.1:0-5423 GCA_031424515.1 Saprospiraceae bacterium | reverse complement strand
TACGGCTAATAATGTAAAAGATATTTATATCGAAGTTTTGGATGCTCGTACTAAAATTCTATTACTTGCCAATGCTCCGCATCCAGATATTGCGGCATTGAATGAGGCTATTTCAACTAATAAAAATTATACTGTAACAGTAGCTACTATCAATGATTTGAAAGTGAATGTAGGCGATTTTGATTTAGTCGTTTTACACCAGATCCCCTCAGTATCGAATGGTGCGGATGCCGTTTTAAGTACTTTAAATAATAAAAAAATTCCACGCGTTTTTATCATTGGCGGTCAATCGGATGTACGCAAATTAAATACATTACAAAACCTTATGAGTATCAGTGCCGACCCAAAAAGTGGCAATGATGTTCAAGCAACGATGAATGGCACGTTCAACCTCTTTACTCTTGAGGACAATATGAAGCAGATTTCGGATTTTAATCCCATGACTGCTCCTTATGGTGAGTTTAAAGAATTGGGTGGAGGTCAAGTATTGATGTATCAAAAAATTGGGAAGATAGATACGAAATTCCCTTTAATCATGTTAGGTGAATCAGATGGCATCAAAACGGGCATTATTGCAGCAGAAGGCTTGTGGAAATGGCGTCTTTTTGACTTCGCTCAGCATCAAAACCACGATATTACTGAGGGGTTGATTTCAAAGATGATTCAGTATGTGAGCGTAAAAGAAGATAAGCGAAAATTTAGAGCATGGACGGATAAAAACATGTATCGTGAAAATGAACCTATCAACTTCGGCGCAGAACTTTATAATAATTCATACGAACTTATCAACGATGCCGATGTGAGTATGATTATTACCAATTCCGAAAATAAGCAATTTAATTATACTTTTAATAAAACGGGTCGTTCTTATTCGTTAAGTGCGGGTGTTTTAGCGGTCGGGAATTATTCTTTTAAAGCTTTTACAAATGTAGGTGGGCAGAAACTTGAAGCAGAAGGGCGTTTTAGTGTTCAACCAATTCAACTTGAGCTTTACGAAACTACTGCTGACCATTCATTATTGAAAGCGTTGAGCAATCAATTTGGCGGTTCGATGGTGTATCCTAAAGATATGGCATCATTAGCGGACTCTATTAAAAGCCGTACGAATATTAAACCTGTGATGTACACTACCAATAAAACACAGACCGCGATGAACTTAAAATGGATATTTTTCTTAATTATAAGTATTCTTAGTGTTGAGTGGTTTGCACGGCGTTACTTTGGTTCTTATTGACGTCCTATTGATACTAAATTTTTTTGCTAAATTTTTATATCTTTTCGTATTAAAAACTTAAAGTTATGTTTACTTTTAGAAAAAATTTTACCATCACAAATTTTAATTTTTAAACAATTTAAACTACGTATAAAATGGATTTAATGGGACTTCTTCAGGGCTATCTTACTCCTGATGTAATCAATCAAATGAGCCAAGAAACTGGCGCAGCACCTGAACAAACTCAAATGGCAGCACAAGGTGCACTTTCTACACTTTTAGGTGGTTTGGCAAAAAATGCTCAAGGTGGCGGTGCTGAAGGACTATTGTCTGCATTAGATCGTGATCATGATGGTAGTATCCTAAATGATGTTATGGGTCTTATTGGCGGTGCTGGTCAAGCAAGTGTACCTTCTGCTTTGAATGGTGCTGGTATCTTAGGTCATGTTTTAGGTGATCAAGCAGGCGGTGCAGCCCAAATGATTTCTAAAGCGACTGGCGTCAATGAAAATGGTGTATTGGGTATGATGGTTAAGTTGGCTCCACTAGTAATGGGTGTTTTGGGTCAACAAAAACAACAACAAGGCTTAGATGCGAACGGTTTAGCGGGCATGTTAGGCGGTAGTGTTCAACAACAAAGCAGCAATCCATTGATGCAAATGGCTACTCAATTCCTTGATAAAAACGGAGACGGTAGCATGGTAGATGACTTGATGGGTATGGTTGGCTCAAAACTTATGGGCGGCTTATTCGGAGGTAAATAATCGTTTAATCGTTGATTGTGATATAAAATACCATTTCCGAATCTCGGAACAAAGGGAATGCTTAACGGCATTCCCTTTTTAAGTAGTTGGGCTAAAATAATCGTCATTTTCTTTTTTGAGTCGGCTCTTAAGACTGTATAAAATACTCCGCTTCACTCCATATTTTATACAGTTTTAAGCCCGACAGAAAATGACGATTATTTTTAACTTTGCAATATGAAAAAAATAATCATTCTTTTAATAGCCAGTTTTTTAATAGTTTTATCTTGTAAAAACGAATCCAAACAAGAGGCTCCTCAGTTTGCTAAAACGGGCAACCCTAATATAGATGCCCTAACTGAGCAAATATTTAAAGACCCTAAAAATGCTCAACTATATTTCAAACGAGCTCAATTATTTTATAAAAACGGTGCTCAAGGCGGTTACGATGTTGCCATCGAAGATATGAAATATGCCCTATCTTTGGACTCTACTAATATTGATTTCCATCATTTCCTGTCGGATGTGTACATGGATTATGCACAATCTCGCTTAGCAGTTACTACAATGGAGCGAGCGGCAGCATTAGCTCCAAGTCAAGTACCTACACTGCTCAAATTGAGTGAAACTTATCTCATCACTAAGCAATATGGTTTAGCACTTTCTATTATTGATAAAGCTCTAAAAATTGATCCTCAAAGTTCTGATGCCTATTTTTTATTAGGAATGGTATTAAAAGAGCAAAAGGATGAAGCCCGTGCCATCAATGCTTTCCAAAAAGCGGTTGATTTAGACTCTGACAATAAAGATGCTTTTATAGAATTGGGGAAGCTTTTTACAAATAAAGGAAACCCTTTGGCTTTAAAATATTTAGATAACGCTTTGCTGATTGATTCCCTTGATTTTAATGCAATGATGGCAAAAGCCTATTACTTTCAAACTAAAAATCAACTCAACGAAGCCATAGCTGAATATAAAAAAATCCTCTCGCATGACCCGCGCTACGAAGTGGCGTTGTTTAACTTGGGATTGATGTACTTAGATAAAGACTCTATCGACCAAGCTCAAAGACACTTTGACATCGTTATAAAGGAATCTCCCACTTTTTTTAAAGCATATTATTATCTCGGATTCATCGCTGAAAGAAAAGGAGAAAAAGAAATTGCTTTAAAAAACTACAAACAAGCTTTAGAGTTTAATTCAGGTTACGATAAAGCCTTGGAGGGAGTAAAAAGATTGGGTGGCAAGTAGGATCGTTACTTTAATTTCATTTCACTTACTACTGGATAATGATCGGAATAGGGTTCTTTTAAAATGGCACAACTGAGGATTTTAAACTGCTTTTCATCGTTTAAAATATGATCAATTTTTAAAGCTGGAATATTACCATTGTAAGTAACCCCGAAACCAAATCCTTTTCTTTGAAAAGCATCTTGCAGATTTTCACTTAAAACGTGATAACTATACGAAACAGGTATATCGTTGAAATCCCCACAAATCATTACGGGGTAAGGGCTGGTCAGGGTATGTGCTTTTATTTTTTCAGATTCTTTTGCTCTAAGTTTAGCGTTTCTGCGCACTAATTTGAGCATTTTGAACATTTTTGACCATGTTTCACCTTCTTCATAATCGGCATTTTTAGCTAAATCATCAGCCAAATCACTTACGCTATTTGAATGGAGATGTACTGCATACACGCGAATTATCTTTTCTCCAATTTTTATGTCCGCAAAGGTGCATCCATTGGTATCGTTGCCATCGTCAAATTTTACGATACCTTTTTGAGTAATTGGGTACTTACTGAAAATAGCGATATTACTGCCCTCACAAGGCACTTTATATGGATATTTTGCTAATTCTACGACATTGTCGAGTTGATAAATATATGCACCTGGCGTCGCAAACTCTTGAGCACAAACTATATCACAGTTTTGATTTTTAATAAAATCATTGAGTTTAAATAGTTTATTGCCTTTTACAGAAATACTTCCCATATTATAAGTCATTACTTTTAAATCTTTTTCAGATGTTTGATCCTTAAAAAAATCAAAACCGACAACTCGACTCAAATACATCCATCCCACTAAGACACAAACCGCTGAATACCACCAATATTTCATGCGGCTCAAGCCCCATAGCCCAATAAATATCATATTTAGGAGTAATAACCAAGGAAAAGCCAAACCTACAAATAGAAAAAAGGATACTGTATGTGGATTCACATAAGGAGCAAGATAGGCAATCAGTGTAAAAAAGATTACCCAAAGATTAATTTTACGGAGGATGCGAACCATATTTAAAAAGTAAGAGGTTCTATTTCAATTAAAACAGAACCTCTTTAATACGATGATATGAATAGTTTTATGTTATTTTTTACTGGCATTGAATAAAAACTCTTTCTCTTCTTTAGTCAAGCTTTCGTAGCCTTTTTGTTTGATTTTATCTAATATAATATCTAGACGCTCTTGCTCATTGACCCCCTCAGTATCTGACTTCCTATTGCCTTGCGAAGTTGTTTTTTGCTGCTTCTTTTCGGAGCGCGCAAATTCTTTCTCGCCTTTTTGATACGTGAACGTTTTCCTGTTTTTTTTATTAAATAAGTTAGAGATAGAAGTAATCATAATATTAATTGGTTTCCCTATGTCTACCCCTTTTTTCAATAAAAAAACGTAGAAAAAGCCCATGGCCGCGCCGCCTAAATGGGCAAAACTACCACCTGCATTATAATTATTGGCAATGGCTACCACATCTAAAAACAAGAGTACTAAAGCGATATATTTTAATCGAACTGGTCCGATGAGCAGTATATTAAAAATATAATCGGGTGCAACAAGAGCAGCACAAGCCAACATTGCTGTTACTGCTGCCGAAGCCCCTAATGCAAAACTCCCTATATTCAATACATTGGCGACAAAGAAAAAAACCAAATTACCTGTAATACCGCCCAACAAATACAAAGGTAAAATACGATGGTTGCCCAATAAATCGCCTACCACTCTGCCAAACCAAAAGAAAGCCAACATATTCCAAAGGATATGACCAAAATCTTGATGTAAAAATGCTGCCGTGATGATTGCCCAAGGATGCGTCAATAAATGGGTGATTGAGGCGGGCATACTAAAAAAGTGCAAAAAAGTATCGTAAGGTATCGGATTAAGCGGGTCAGGAAACCTTAATATAAGCTTTACTAAATTAACCAAGATGAATACACAACAATTGACTATGATGAGCCGTGTCACCATATTCCCATATTGAAATTCTCTTTTTACATCTTCCCAAATTGATTGAAACATTGACGTATTATATTTTAAATTGGGTAAAACTAAGCAGGCGTTTGAAAATATCGGTTATTTTAGCCCAACTACTTGTTATTGCATTAGACTTCAAAATTACTATTCTGTTACGGTTATTGCCGCATTAATAACACTATTTTATACTAAATTGTTAATTTTAGCATACTGTAAAAG
>JANPHO010000088.1:0-4709 GCA_031424515.1 Saprospiraceae bacterium | reverse complement strand
CACGGATTACACTGAGGGGGGAGTCTTCACTGAATTTGGATAATAACCAAGCACTCATTATAGTAGACGGTGTGCCGATAAGCAGTAAAATAACGGGCACTGGCTACTCATCGCATCTATCGGCGGATAGCCCTGTGGACTACGGCTCAACGGTTTCGGATTTAAATCCAGATGATATTGAAAAAGTAACTGTTTTGAAAGGACCGGGTGCAACGGCACTTTATGGTAGTCGTGCAGCAGGTGGCGCACTTGTCATCACCACCAAATCGGGTGCGAGAAAGGATAAAGGCATTGGTATTACGTTCAATTCTAATTTTAATATCGAGCAAGTCAATCGCTGGCCCGATTATCAATTGGAGTATGGCGAAGGGCGTACCGATGTTTATTATTCCTATTTAAATAGTGCGGATGGTATCAATACAAGTACCACTGCTGCGGCAGGTCGTGCATGGGGTCCTAAATTTAATGGGCAATCTTTTTATCAATATAATCCAAATGCGCCAGATGGTAAACCTATTGAACGCACGCCATGGGTAGCTTATGATGATTACATCTCTGGCTATTTTCAAACGGGGACAACTTTTTCAAATAGCCTTTCATTTGAAGGCGGAACGGATAAAGGGTCAGCTCGCTTTTCGGTGACACACATGAAAAACCAATGGATTATACCCAATACAGGCTTTGAACGCATTAACGCGGCTCTATCTGTAAATCAACAAATATCCAATAAATTAAAGATTACTGGTAAAGCCAATTACACCAATAAAAAAAGTAACAACTTACCTGCGGCTGGTTACAATAACCAATCACTCATGTATTTTTTGATTATTGGGCCCGCACCTAATGTCAGACCTGAATGGTACAAACCTTATTGGCAACCGGGCTTAGAAGGCGTTCAACAAAAGAACCCGTTTAACCCCGGTCCCGATAATCCTTATTTGGATATGTATGAGATGTTGAACAAAATGAATAAAAACGGGCTTATCGGAAATATCGCCGCTACTTACCAAATCAATGATAAATTGGATTTAATGGTCAGAACAGGTACTGATATGTCTTTTGAGTACCGCTCGCAACAACGACCTTTCAGCATGACCAAATTCCCACGGGGTATGTTCAGAGAGCAAAACGTATTCAGCTACGAATCCAACACCGACTTTTTATTGAACTATAAAAACAGTTTTAAAAACAAATTCAGCATGACTGCTTCGGCAGGTGCTAATGCAATGCGTCAGACCTACGATTTTGCAGGTTTGTACGCTGACCAGTTGGCACAACCAGGCATTTATCAAATTTCAAACAGTTTGGATCAAGCAGTTGCTGACCCTTTGAAAACTAAAAAAGCGATTAATAGTGTGTATGCAGCCACTCAATTCGCTTACGATGAAAAGATTTTTGTGGATGTAACGGGTCGAAACGACTGGTCAAGTACATTGCCATTTGCGAATAATTCATTCTTCTACCCCTCAGTAAGCAGCAGTTTTTTATTGAATGAATTGATGAATTTGCCTTCTTATGTCTCGTTTGCAAAAGTACGAGCATCGTGGGCGCAAGTAGGCAATGATACTCGCCCATATCAAATTGCTCGATATTATGATAAAATATATGGTAATAGCTTCACAAATCCCTCTACATTGTTTAATGCCAATTTGAAACCTGAAATCACATCAAGTTATGAGTTTGGCTTAGACTTGCGCTTGTTCAAAAGCCGAGTAGGTTTGGATATTGCATATTATAATAACAATAGCCGCAACCAAATTTTGGCGGTGCCACTCGACCCAACTTCAGGTTTCTCAAATGCCTTAATCAATGCAGGTTTGATAAACAGTAAAGGTGTTGAAGTAAAATTGACGGGTAAAATTTTCAATAAACCAAATTTCAACTGGACAACCACCGCTATATGGTCCCGCAACCGCAGTTATGTGCGTGAATTGGCGGAAGGCATTACCAATCAAACCATTTATTCGCACAGCGGTAATGTCACCATCGAAGCCCGTGTAGGAGGCTTGATGGGCGATATGTACGGTCGTGGTTTTCAACGTTCACCTGATGGTCAAATCATATATGGTTCTAATGGTTTACCCGCAGCACTTGACCCTATTACAAAAAAATGGGGCAACGCCTTTGCCGATTGGAAAGGCAGCTTGATGAATGAATTCACTTTTAAAGGTGTGAAATTGAGTATTTTATTGGATGGTCAAATGGGTGGCAGTATGTATTCTCAAACCAACCATAAAAACAATACTTTGGGTAAAACGAAAGTGACTCTTCCGGGTAGAGATGGTGGCTTAGTAGGTGATGGTGTGGTTTTAATGCCTGATGGAAAATTTGTACCCAATACAGTGAAAGTAGCAGCCAGTGCTTATTACGATAATTACTACCAAATCAGTAATGCCGAAGTCAATATATTTGACGCTACTTTCTTGAAAATCAGAGAAGTACGTTTGGAATTTAATTTACCTAAAACCTTGTTGAATAAAATAAGTATTCAACAAACGAGCATTGCCTTTTTTGGCAGAGAGTTATTCAATTTTACCAAATTCCCAGGCTTCGACCCAGAAGGCGGTAACTTGAATAGCGGCACATTGACACCAGGCGTGGAATTGACACAGTTCCCAACTGCTCGCACAATGGGGGCAAATTTGACATTTAAGTTTTAATTTAAAAATTTAACCCCTCAGTATTTTGCCTTTTTTATGTAAAATTTCATTAAAAACGGGCAAGATACTGAGGGGTATAAACGGAGAAGTGAATTCTATTTCACCATTAAAAAATTTTAAAATGAAAAATATATATAAATATACTTCTAAAATGCCGCTTTTACTTTTGGGCATTTTAATGTTGCTCACAAATGCTTGTACCAAAGATTTTGAAGAAATCAACTCCGACCCCAATCGCCCTGAAAAAGTCAATCCGGGTGTTATTTTAGGTCAAATGCAGTATCGAATTGTCAATAATTCTATTTCAGCAGCCCGCAATTTCACGCATGAATTGATGCAAGTGGATGCACCACGCGCTAGTACAAGCGGACAAGGTTTGCACCGCTATACTGTTAATCCAGGAGCAGGTGTTTGGACAAGTTTTTATCAAAATTTGACGGATATTGAGGATATTTATGCGATTTCAGACCGTTTAAAAGAGAATAATTATAAAGCCATAGCCTTGGTTTATAAAAGTTGGGCGTATTCAATTCTGACCGATTTGTACGGCGACGTACCTTATTCGGAAGCCGTAAAAGCTTCTGATGGTATCTATAAACCCTCTTTTGACAAACAAAAAGACATTTACACTCAAATTTTAAAAGACTTAGAAACGGCCAATAGCTTGTTTGATGATACTAAAGTTTTGACTTACGGCGGTGACTTAGTGTATGCGACAGGTACTTTAACCGCTGGTAAAAACGTAGGTATTCAGCGTTGGAAAAAATTCGCCAATTCACTTCGTTTGAGACTTTTATTGAGGATTTTGAAAAAAGATGGTGAAATCAATGTAAAAGAGCAAATAAATGCTATTTTAACAGATGCTACCAAATTTCCAACTTTTGCGGCCACTGCCGAAGATGCTATTTTCCGTTACCCTGGCACATTCCCATATTTTAATCCATATTACAATGCCCGTACGCTTGATTGGAGAGACGGCACGTATTACACAGAATTTTTCTTAGGTTTGATGAACGAAACCCAAGACCCACGTCGTGCAATTTGGGCAATCCCTGTAGGTGGGGTTTATAAAGGTATTCAGAGTGGTTATCCAACGACATTGGAATACGTTGTTGGTCAAAATTCAAGTTATACAGATGCCCTCAAAACGCTCCCACAAGTAGGTGTCATGATGACTTTTGCTGAAACAGAATTCATCAAAGCAGAGCTTTCACTTAAAGGTTTTACGACGGGTAAAACGCCCAAGGTGCATTACGATGCGGGCATTATTTCATCAATGGTGCAATGGGGCGCAACGACTAAAGCGGATACTTTTTTAATAAAACCGAAAATAGCGTATGATGCTACGGCTACGACTGAAAAGCAATTGGAGCAAATCATGCTTCAAAAATACTACGCTTATTTCTTCGTGGATTATCAGGCATGGTTTGAAAAACGCCGCACGGGTTATCCCGTTTTACCTCGTGGTACGGGTATTCCAGCGGAAAATAAATTCCCAAGCCGTGTGCCTTATCCGACTTATTTGCAATCTTTGAATCCAGAAGGTTTGGCAAAAGCTGTTTCTTCGATTGGCGCGGATAAAAGCGATACTAAGGTTTGGTGGGAGAATTAAAGCACCCCCTCAGTATTTAGTTGGGGTCATTTCAAGTCCAGCGGACTCGTACATTATTGTCGCATTTTATGTGCGAGTCCGCTGGACTCGAGAAAAATCGATAATTGAAATTCTATAAATGTGCAAGTCCGCTGGACTTGAAAACCCTTGGTTATCGACTTTAGACCCGACAACACCCCGACATTTTCAAATTTTTAACTAAAATAAAGATTAAAACAATGAAAGCCACACAATATATTTCATTATGGATTAAAAGCCTAAAACCCCTCTATTGTACTGTGGGGTTTTTAGCGTTTTTTACAAGTCAAAATATTGTCGCCCAATCGCTTGAAACGCAACTAGAAAGCCGTCGTGTGAAACTACCCAACGGTTGGTCATTGACCCCTGCGGGCAGGTCGCTGGAAGTGGGTGATTTGCCGCTTAATATTGCGGTTTCA
>JANPHO010000087.1:0-1670 GCA_031424515.1 Saprospiraceae bacterium | reverse complement strand
TGTTCGTTGGTGGCAATTTTAAATGACATACTACAATGGATATAACAGCAGCAGCAATTGCGACACTAATTTCAAGTTGTGTTGCATCAATAGTAGCAATCAGTATTAACAAGCACAACAGTTTAAAAAGTCTAAATGACCAGCTTGACAACATACTAAAAATTGCCATCCAATATCCGTATTTAGAAAGCCCAACATTTACTTCAACTTGGAAAGTTAACAAGGATTCAGACGATGAAAAATATTTGAGGTATGAAAGTTATTGTACTCTTGTTTTTAACTTTATGGAAAGACTTTGTCTGTTCTATAAATGCAATACCAAAAAAATTGAAACACATTTGAACATTAAAGATTGGATTAGGACACATAAAGATTGTTGGCTTTATCCTTCTATGCCTTTTGAAAATACTGATGGTTACTCTGATGACTTTAAAAAACTAATTAACGGATATTTAAAATAAAAAAATGACACGTAGAGCATTAATACTTTTTTGTACAGACACAGAAAGTGGACACTTAAATGGACCAGAATACGATAATGAAAATTTCAAAGATTTTCTAACAAGCAATTTGGGTGGCGATTGGCTTGACAGTGAAATTTTATCTATAAAAAATCCAACTTCTTTACAAGTATCAAATGCTGTAACTAAATTTCTTAATGGAGCAGACTACACATTTATCATATTTTCAGGACACGGATATTTAAATACTGACGACAATAATCGGCAATACCTTGAATTATCAAATACAGACATTTCAATTATTAGTTTACGAACCAAAGCTTTGAGGCAAACATTAATAATTGACGCTTGTAGAGGTTATCATACACCAAGACAATCAATAATTAAAGGATTTAGTGATACCTACGAAAACTTTGAAGGGACATCATCAACAAGAAGAATTTTTGACAATGCAGTTGCTAGAGCAGAAAGCGGATGGACAATTTTATATGCAGCAAGAAAAAATCAAACAGCATTAGACACAGGTGGCGGAGGTGCTTATCTTTTATCTCTTTTAAAAATTGCAGAGATTTGGGGAGGCATAGACAAGAAAAACAATATTCTGCCATTGAATATAACACACAACAGGGCTAAAGAATATTTATCTGACAACTTTGAAACCATTCAAATACCAACAATGAATGCAGAAAAAAGATTAGTACATTTTCCTTTTGCAGTTAAATACTCTTTAATTCACGGGTGACAAAACTGCCACCAACATTGGGTTTTGTGCAAGTTGGGCAGACGGAATAACAATGAGCATTTGTAATTCTATTTGGCGTCAGTTTCGGCTGACGAATTTCTATCAGCTTTTGTACTTAACTTCAACTTTATATTTTCAATCAGCAGCGGTTCCAGGCAGACGGAATTCTATTTCCCAACCTGCACAAAGCCCTGTTCGTTGGCTGCAAGCTTTTTTACCGACGAGAATGATCTACAATTCTAACTAACAGGTTAACATTTTTAGTCCATGTTTTTTCAGTTTGGCAATTCGATTTTTGGTAGGTTTTATACACCATTTTTATTGTTTTGCTTTTTACGGCTAGACAGTTTTGGGTAAGCTAAATTTTTAGTTGCATATTATTTGGACACTTTGGCTGCAAGTTTTTAACTTTTAAGTTATCTAGTTTTTAGTGTGGGCTTCGACATTTTTTTGCTCCCTACCCTTTT
>JANPHO010000086.1:0-3475 GCA_031424515.1 Saprospiraceae bacterium | reverse complement strand
GTGGATAGCGAATCGCATGAAAGAATGTTGGAATTAGAAGCGGCTCATCCCGATTTTTGTGTAGCTATGATGGGCTTGCACCCGTGCAGCGTGAATGAGGAATCGATTGAAAAAGAGTTAAAAATCGTTGAAAAATACATTTCTGAGCGTCCTTTTTGCGCTATTGGTGAAATAGGCATTGACCTTTATTGGGATAAAACAACTTTTGAAGTCCAAAAAAAGGCTTTCGTTCAGCAGATGCGTTGGGCGCAGGATTTGGGAATTCCTATTATTATTCACAGCCGTGAAAGCATGGATGAAGTGATTGATATTTTACAAAAAAATACGTTTTATACTGAGGGGGGGATTCTCCACTGTTTTACGGGCAATGTCGAGCAAGGGCAAAAGTTGATTGATATGGGTTTTTACTTAGGTATCGGTGGCGTGGCGACGTACAAAAATGGAGGATTGGAGCCCGTAATTAGCCATTTTTCCTTAGAGCATTTCGTTTTAGAAACGGATGCGCCTTATCTCGCACCGATTCCATTTAGAGGGAAACGCAATGAGTCAAGCTATGTAAAACACGTGGCGCAACGAATGGCTGATATTAAAATGATTGATTTTGAAGAGGTAAATCGGGTGACTTCTTTGAATGGGGAAAAGATTTTTTCAAAGGTTGGGCAATTGGTTTAGGCTAATGTCCGTGGCACCACTCTAAGCGGTGCCACGGATATACTTTATATAAACTCATTTTCAAGTTTACGTTCTTTTGGTTGGTAATCGATTCCAAAAGCCTTTTTAAAGTGAGAGTATACGCCTATACCCCAAAATAGTGTCATCCAAATAGGGGAATTATGATGCATGTCTGAGAACGACCAAACTTTCCATTGACTGCCTACAACCATTAAATAAATGGCGAAGTGAATTAAAAAACCTGTGCGTTGGTCTTTTTTATACTCAGCGCTATTGGAGTCGGAAGAGCAAGCATATTTTTTCATGATTTCAGAATTTTAATCTTTAGAGTGAAACGGATGTTCTATTTTACATTGATGATTCAAAATTGTACTGAAATCAATATTATTGCAATTAAAAACGACCAAAATGTAGAAAAATAAGAGTGAACCATGAGAAATAGCCGATGAGTGGGGGTTCTCTTTTTAATCAATATATTCTACTTTCCTTAAAAGCTTGACACCTAAAGATATTTCAATGGTCAAATTACGGATACTTTGCTCTTGAACGGTGACGTTTTGCATTGATAAACGATCGTATACCACACGAGGAGGACTAAAATATTGTCTTGAAATATCAGGGTGAATACTTATTTCTATAAATCCTCCTATTAAATCACTAAAAGGGAATTCATGCCCACCCCCAACACTTAATCCATAGTTAAGTTTTTTTACAAACCCTTTCTCTGGATTTAAAGAATATAGATAATTCGGGTCATATTCTCTTAGATTAGTCTTAACGGTATATTCTCCTCTCAGTCCAATTGAATAAAAAGTTCGTTCAGAGCCTAATACCCCTCGACGTTTTGCTCCTAATATAAACACAGCATTATTGAATATAAACTCTTGGGTTGATGCTGGAATTTCGACTGTTGTTCCACCAATTACTCCTGTGGACTTTCTATATCGAAAAGCACTACCACGAGCATGATAACCTACTTGGGCAAAGAGTACAGAGGTATTGTTTTCTGGTGCATTCTCAATAAATGCAGCTCCATGATACTTAAATAGTAGGCTGTTATCATAAGACCCACCATTGCCCCAACGCTGTGAACCTACCGAAAGTCCACCTTTTAAGCCCCAAACAAACCCTTGAGCATAAAATACTGAGGGGGTTAATAAAATAAATAAAACAATGCGTAAAATTTTCATTTTCAATTATTTATAACGATTTATTGAGTTTTTTAGAATATGGGTAGTGAAAATAAAAAAACTTTGCGAAAGTACTTATCTCTCTCGCAAAGTTTTAGAACAAAATCTATGACAAAAAATTTTTATTTTATTCTCAATTGTTGACCTGGCTTGATAATATTATCTGCCAAGCTATTTAATTGCTTCAATTGGTCAACTGTTAAGTTAAATTTCCTAGAAATACCCCACAATGTTTCTCCTTGTTGAACAGTGTAATACTGACCACTAGCAGTTGCTGGTTGAGTTGGTCTAGTAGGAACAGGTTTTGATTGAGGAGTTGAGGGTTGAGTAGGTCGAGTATCGGGATAGCTCGGACGTGTCTCAGTGCTCGGGTAACTCGGCTGTGTGTTAGTCGGGTATGTTGTTGGTGGTAAAGTTGGCTGCCCACCAGGGAAATTTGACTGTGGTTGAGAAGGGTTATTGCCACTTGGTGAAATTTCAAAACCGAACTCACCATTATTAGAAGTAGGTGGAGTGGGGCGGTTGGTGGTAGCCGGGCTAGTCACAGGTTTTTCAAGTAAAACATCAGGCTGTTGGCATTTTTTCCAATCACCAAATGTGTCTCTCAAGGCAGGCATATCCACTCTTTGAAACCATCCTTTGCGTAAGACTATTTTTTCACCAATGGCAGGTTGGTCGCCCTCGCGCATTTCATTTTTACCATAAAGTTTGGATAAACGAATACCATATTTTTGAGAAATATCAAACATGGTTTCGCATTGCTGTACTCGGTGGAATTTTTCACTGCCATTCCAGCTATTGCGTTTTTTCTGAGTATAAATTACCGTTCCTTGAGGTAATTTACGGTCAGGTGCGCCAATTTCTTCGTTATAATCTTGCAGCTTTTTAATGCTGATATCATAGCGCCCTGCGATTTGCTCAAGCGTCATGCCGCTATTGATTTTCAAAAATTTTACATCATTGCGCATACCTTCAGCTACGGATACGCCACTATTATTGGAAGTATTTGACGTATTAGAAGGATTTTCAAAACCACCGCTATTATTGTTGGTGTTGTTGGGTCCACTTCCATTAGATGCCATACTGGAAGAGCTCATCAAGTCAAATTGGTGTAATTGTAAATCCTCAATAATGCGGATGAGTTTTTCAGAATAATCCGAAGCCGTAGCATAACCAGAACTTTCTAAGCCATTAGCCCAACTTACGTAGTCCTTTGGGTCGAGTTGAAAAAGCCCTCCATAACGATTCACTTTACGAGGATCGCGTAAAAACTCGGAGTGTGCGATGAAAGATTCATCACCATTTTTATATCCTCTGAAACATGATTTTATCAATTGACCTGTAACTGGATCTTTATCATCATCTTCTTGATAATAACGCTCACCTTGCCAATCTGAATGACATTTTATACCGAAATGGTTATTGTATTGAGATGAAAGCGTACTGCGTCCTGCATCAGATTCCAAAATCCCTTGTGCCAACTTGATACTTGCAGGGATACCTGTGCGCTCCATTTCACGAATGGCAATGGCTTTGTAGCGATCAATATAAATATTGCGCGCTTCCAGATTGCTCATGCCTTTTGGTGTGGATACTGAGTTGTAAGACCTAGG
>JANPHO010000085.1:0-8930 GCA_031424515.1 Saprospiraceae bacterium | reverse complement strand
ATTTACCATTTTAAAAAGGTGCAGCGCACCGCCATATTTGTAGTTTTCAAAATCATCTTCCATTTAAGGTGCAGCGCACCGAAATAGAAAATAATATTTCGGTGCGCTGCACCTTTTTAAAATGGTAAATTTGTTATGCACTGGCTTCCTAAGACTCTCTTTCCCAAAGAATATCTATAAGTTGACTAACTTTTTATCCCTCTATATCAATTTACCATACTTCACTTTAAACGTAAAATTCTCAAAACTTTCTGTTCCGCGGACGTCTATACGCTGAATTTCATACTTTTTACTGAGGGGGTAAGGGTTTACTCGGTTGCTAATGCGAAACGCGGCTTTTACGCCCAAATTATCGAATCCTTCCATCATATCCGCCGATTTTTTACCCGTTTTTGGATATGCGCCATACGGGTAAGCCAGCGCTGGCGTGAGGGCTAACTTTTGCTCTTTAAAAAAATAAATATTTACATATACATCCGAAAGGATGACTTCCAAAGGTGCGGTATTAAAATTAAAATGCGAGTGAGAATGTAAACCCAGCTCCCATACTGAGGGGTCTAATTTTTTTAATTCTGCTACGCTCAGCAGAGGTGCTGCATTATCATCCCAACTACTTTGATTCCCTACAAAAGCAGAGGGAATAAACATAGCAGCAGTGGCATTATATTTCTTTAAAATGGGTTCAGCAAGGGCTCTTTGGGACACATAAGCATCATCAAATGTCAATAAAAGGGCATTCTCAGGCAATTTTTCGCCCGTTTCAATATGTTTTAGTACATCTGATAACTTTACGAAGGTATAGTTTTCGTTTTTTAAAAACGCCAATTGTTCATCAAATTGTTGAGCAGTAACGGTTAAATAGTCCTTTTCAGCGATGGAAAATTTATGGTACATCAATACCCGTAAGCCAGTAGGAGGAGATAAGAAACGGGCAATACTTTTTTTAAAATTCATGGCTAAAGATAAAAAAGTGCTTTAGAAAATCAAAGCAATTGACATAATTTCGCAATCATAATCAACGCTGTAGTATCTTTTACACCTACTCTATTTAGCATATTTTGACGATGATTATTGACAGTGTTTTTACTGATAAACAAAATTGTAGCTATTTCATCAGCTTCTTTACCTTGGATAATTAAATGAAGTATTTCTTTTTCACGAATAGAAAGAATATCGTCTTTAAGCACCTGTTTTGTGCCTCCATGGTACACAAATACCTTATCGTTGTTCTCCAAATCACTAAAACGAAACCAGTAAAAATTATCTTTCATCATAAAACTAACATCATGTAAAACCATAAATTGATAAGTCGGTGCGTTGATTGAGTTGGTCTCTAAAATGTATGATTGCATGACGATTCGAATATGCCCTTTTTCTTTATTTTTATAAGTTATACCAACTGTTGTTCTGGCAATGTCATGTTTTTTCTCTTGCGGAGTAGTTTGCCAATAGCTTTCAAAATGATTTTGTACCAACTTAAAATAGTCTTGTTGGTTATTAACTACTGGCTCAATAATGGATTTAAAACCATATTTTTCATACTCTTTTTTATCAATACCCAACAATTCAAAATAGTTCCTACTATAATACTCTATTTCAAATGTAAGATTATTAAGAATGGCATACGCAACTTCATTGTTTTCGTAATAAATTAAAAATGGAAATTTCGAGGCAAAGTCAACGTTTGACCTTTGTTGCTCAGGCTCTTTGATGAAGTGGCTCCAACTTTCACGTAATTGGCGATATAATGAATTATTCATGAAGTTGGGTTGTTGGATTTACTTTTTGTTCAATATTTTAAGAATATCCACAATTTAAGCTATTTTTAACGAACATGCATTTATTTTTTAATGCAATAAGTAGTTGGGCTAAAATAACCGACAATTTCTTTTTCAAGTCGGCTCTTAAAATTGTAGAAAATTCTCCGCTTTGCTCCGTATTTTCTACAATTTTAAGCCCGACAGAAATTGTCGATTATTTCTAAACGCCTACTTACCAGCTTAGCCTGTTTTTTAAAATAAAAAACTAGCTTTTATCAGTCATAAATGATACTAATAAAAGCTTTAAAACACCGCCAAATACGGATATAATCAAACTATTTTACAAAGTTTGGCAACGCTAATTAGCGCTGTTGTATCTTTCACGCCCACCCTGTTGAGCATGTTCTGACGATGATTATTAACCGTTATTTTACTTATAAATAGGGTCTTAGCGATTTCATCAGTGCTTTTTCCTTCAATAATTAATCGTAATATTTCTTTTTCACGAGTAGAAATGATATCATCTTTAAGTACTTCTTTGAGCCCATCGTGATAAGTAAAGGTTTTCCCTGTTTTATCTGAATCCGTGAACCTAAACCAATAAAAATTGTCTTTCATCATATAAGTAATATCATGATAAAGCACAAATAAATATGTGGGCGCCAGAAAAGAATTGACTTCTAATATATTAGTCTGTACAAGAAGCCGAATAGTGCTTTTTTCCTTGTGGTGAAATGATAAACCCGCCGTTGTTCTATTAAGAAATTTCTTTTTTTCATCTGGGGTTCTGTACCAATATTGTTCAAAATAATTGGGTAATAGCTTAAAATAATTCGCTTGACTCTTATCAACTGCTTCTATAAAAGCAGCCGTACCTTTTTTAGCAAACACATCTTTATCAATACCCAACACATCAAAATAATTTTGACTGTGATATTCTGTTTCAAAAGTGATATTATTTAAAATAGCGAACGCCACTTCATTGTTCTCGAAATAAGATAAAAAAGGAAACCGTGTTTGGATATCTATATCATAACCTTCTTTTCCAGGTTCTTTAATAAAACGGCTCCAGCGATCTCTTAATTCAGCAAATAAATAATTTTCCATGATTTTTTGTAGATCTATAAAATTGTGCAATAGAAAAATAATGTCGGACACTATTGAAAATGCAATTATAAACTAATTAAAAAAAAGAATCAATACTTCATCAAAATAAAAATGATGTTTAACATTATTGATTTATCAAAATTAGATTTGTCAACATTTAAAAACTATGATTAGACTAATCAAAAAGGTGAAATTGATTTGTTAATCTGAATGAATCCCCAATAATAAATACTCTCAATAGTCTAATTTCATTTATTATTTATTTTATTTCTAAAAAACAAAACACCCCTCAGTATTTTGATGTTATTAGTAAACTGTTTTGTAATTTTGTGCATCAATAAGTTTTGGGCTAAAATAAATACTGGTATCTTTTTAGGTCGGTTCTAAAAAATATATAAAATACTCCGCTTTACTCCGCATTTTGTATATTTTTCAGCCCGACGATAGCAGTCTTTATTTTTAAACGCCTACTACTACCAATCAAAAAATATCCAATTTTTTCAAAGTATGAATCAACTACTCTCAAAAGATCGCTTTCAGAACCGTCACATTGGGCCTAATCAAAGCGAACTCGACGAAATGCTCGCAACCATTGGCGTTTCTTCACTCAATGAACTCATTGACCAAACTGTACCCGAAACCATTCGCAACCGCGAAGGATTGAAAAAACAACCTAATGCCTTGACTGAATTTGAGTATCTGCAAGAACTCAAAAAAACTGCTGCAATGAATAAAGTGCTGCGCAGTTATATCGGTATGGGTTATTATGGCACCATTACCCCCTCAGTAATTTTGAGGAATGTCTTCCAAAACCCAGGTTGGTACACACAATACACGCCCTACCAAGCTGAAATCGCCCAAGGTCGCCTTGAGGCTATATTGAATTTCCAGACAATGGTATCTGACATGACAGGCTTACCGATTGCGAACGCCTCTCTTTTGGATGAGGGCACTGCCGCAGCCGAAGCCATGAGCATGTTTTACCATGAAAAAAATAAAAAAGTCAAAAATGCCGCTGATGCAGCAAGTGAGTTTTTAGTTGATGAAAATGTCCTTCCATCTACTATAGATTTGCTCATCACACGAGCACAGCCTCTGGGGATAGAAGTAAAATTGGTGGATTGGGCAACAGCAAACATCTCAGATAAAACTTTTGGTGTTTTATTACAATATCCTAACTGCAACGGTTCAGTAGAAGACTACCGTGCCTTTGCATTGAAATGTGCTGAAAAGGGAGTTTTCATCACAGTTGCTACGGATTTATTAGCTCTCGCTTTACTCACCCCTCCGGGCGAATGGGGAGCAGATTGCGTAGTCGGTAATTCACAACGTTTTGGTGTACCCAAGGGTTATGGTGGGCCACACGCAGCATTTTTTGCCACTAAAGACGATTTTAAACGCCAAATACCTGGGCGAATCATCGGGGTTTCAGTGGATGTTCACAACAATAAAGCCCTACGTATGGCTTTACAAACCAGAGAACAACACATCCGCAGAGAAAAAGCAACTTCAAATATCTGTACAGCCCAAGCACTTTTGGCGATTATGGCTTCCATGTATGCCGTTTACCACGGACCCAAAGGCATCAAAGCTATTGCCGAAAAAGTACACTTTTCTGCTGTTGCTCTTGAAAAAGCTTTGGCTGATTTAGGTTTTAAAAATGCCAATAAACATTATTTTGATACTCTTTCAATAGAAGTAAAAGATGCCGATATACTGAGGGGTATTGAAAAAGAAGCCTTAAAAAGAGGTATTAACTTCTGGTATGCTACTGCGGGTCATGTACAGATTGCTTTGGATGAAACGGTGATGGAAAGCGACTTGAATGATATTATTGCCGTTTTCGCTACTGTTTCAGGTAAAAAAGCCGTTTTGCAGGTTTCAAATCTAAAATCGAATACCCCCTCAGTATTACAGCGATCAAGCGCGTATTTGAGCCATCCGATTTTCAATATCAACCATACGGAATCACAAATGATGCGCTACATTAAGCGCCTTGAAAATAAGGATTTGTCATTGACGCATTCCATGATTTCATTGGGCTCATGCACCATGAAATTAAATGCAGCATCTGAGTTAATCCCCGTTTCATGGGAAGCTTTTGCGAATATCCATCCACTGGCTCCTCTCAGTCAAACGAAAGGTTATCAAAAGATTTTTAAAGAATTAGAGGCTTGGTTGGCTGAAATTACGGGCTTCGATGCTTGTTCTTTACAACCCAACTCAGGTGCACAAGGCGAATATGCGGGTCTTTTAACCATAAAAGCCTACCACGAAGCGAGGGGAGATTTTCATCGCAATATCGCCTTGATTCCGTCTTCTGCCCATGGTACCAATCCCGCTTCTGCCGTCATGGCAGGCATGGAGGTTGTTGTCACGGCTTGCGATGAGCGGGGCAATATTGACTTCACGGATTTAAAAGTAAAAGCCGAGCAATACAAAGACCGTTTATCATGCTTAATGGTCACTTATCCATCCACGCATGGTGTTTTTGAAACCCAAATCAAGGAAATATGCGCTCTAATCCATAAAAATGGCGGAAAAGTGTATATGGACGGTGCCAATATGAACGCTCAAGTAGGCTTAACAAGCCCCGGCATCATCGGAGCGGACGTTTGCCATTTAAATTTGCATAAAACATTCGCCATTCCACACGGTGGCGGTGGTCCAGGCATGGGTCCCATCTGTGTAAATAAATCACTCGCACCTTTTTTACCGGGTCATGTTCACGTCAAAACGGGTGGTAAAAAGGCTACTCATGCGGTTTCTTCAGCACCTTACGGCTCGGCAAGTATTTTATTAATTAGTTATGGCTATATCAAAATGCTTGGCGCACAAGGAGTAACAGATTCAACGAAATATGCCATCTTGAATGCCAATTACATGAAAGCCCGCTTAGAGGCAGAATATCCGATTCTATACACCGGAGAGAATGGTCGTTGCGCACACGAAATGATTATTGATTTGCGGCCATTCAAAGCCGTTTGTTCGGCGGAGGATGTGGCTAAGCGTTTGATGGATTATGGTTTTCATGCACCTACCCTTTCATTCCCAGTGGCAGGAACTGTAATGATTGAGCCAACGGAATCAGAAAGTATAAGTGAACTCGACCGCTTCTGCGATGCAATGCTAGAGATAAAAAAGGAGATAGATGAAATAGCAAGTGGAGCGTATCCAGCGGACAATAATGTATTGTCTAACGCACCGCACACTGCCAATATCATCACTTCCGACGAATATAATTATCCTTATGGTCGTGAAAAAGCAGCTTATCCGTTGCCTTATTTGCGACAAGGATATAAATTCTGGGCAACTGTAGGGCGTGTCAACAACGCAGCAGGTGATAGAAATTTGGTATGCACTTGTCCGCCTTTAGAGGCATACATGCAAGAAGCATAATTTAGTTGTTCGTTGATGGTTATTAGTTGTTAGTGCACTTTATGTGCATAATTAGCAACTAATAACTGTCGCCGACACCATAAAATACAAATTACCAGTTTTAAAAAAGTACAAAAAAAGGGTTGAAAATTAAATTTTCAACCCTTTTTTGTATTTTAAATTGAAATTGCTTAGCTACACAGTCGCTTACGATCCGTTTAGCCACTGATTTTACAGATTTTTACAGATTTACACTGATTTTTAAAATATAATTACTTGTATATCAGTGTAAAATCAGTCTGTTTCAGTGTAATCAGTGGCTAAACGGAGCGTAAGCGACTATCTGACTAAGTAATTATCTTAAATTTATAATTGTCCAAGCCACATAACCTACAACTAATAATCATCAACTAACAACCAAAATCACTGTCCTTTCACTTCTTTTTTAATTTTATCATTGTCTTCTGCAATGATAAAATCAAGGACTTCTTCTAACTGCTTCGCTTCAATGCTTTTTGAGCGAATGATTTTATTTTCATCGAGGATAAATAACTGAGGAGTCGTTTCCACGTTGTACAAAGTTTTGTAACGAGAGGTCAAAAACGGATCCACGGTATTGATGAAATCCCCAAATCCTTTCTCTTTCACGTATTTCCAACATTCAGGCATCTTTTCAGTACCCACATAAGTACACACTGCTAATACTTTTACATCCAATTTCTTCTCTTTCACTTTTTTCAAAAAAGCTACTAAATCTGGCGATTGTTTTTGGCAATGTCCACAATCAGGCGCAAAAAAGAATAAAACGGTATATTTAGCTTTCACATCTGAAAGTGAAATACGCGTACTATCTTCTTTAAAAACCTTGATTTCGGGTGCTCTCGTTCCTATTAAAATGGGTGCTAATTTATTGGCATTGGTAACAATTTTCTCTCTATTATCTTTTTCTAAAAACTCATCACACATGCCTTTTTCAATGTAATTCTTAGATAAATGCACATAAATAGCATCATAACCCACTAATTTTGATTTCGCATACTGATTCAAATAGTGAATAAAATAAAATTGAAAAGTCTCTTTACTCGGTTTTGCCAACGTCAAAATTCTATCCAAAGAAATGCAGATAGAATCAGGGTGCTGAGGCGTCATTTTTTCAATGTAATAATCCACTCGTTGAAACAAAACGGGCGTGCGCAACAAAGCCGGATTACCCAAATCATAATTATCAAACCAATGTTGCTTGAAATAATAATAAACCGCCACATCACGCTCCTCTTTCGTTTTGAGGTTATCGAATTTCGGGTTTTCAATTTCAGCAGCGGTTTTGATGAGGATTCCAGAAATAGTAGTTGGGTATTTAGTAATTAAATTCTGCTGATACGCTTTCACATCTTTATCCAATAATTCCAATTTTTTTACCGCACCAATGGAGTCCGTCGCTTTCAAAACATTCGCCGCTTCCGCTTCCTTTCTTTTATCCGAAAGGAATTTCATATAATCAAAAAATAAGGTATTATCCTTTGAATCTTTAACTTTTCCTTGAGCGTAAGGATCTTGAGTATTCGTAGAAATAGTGAATTTCTGTTCATTTTCAGGAACCATTATCTGAAAATAGTTATTATCAGGCTTCATAACTAAAAGATAAACCCCTGCACTCAATCTTTTATCTCCTTTGAAATTAAACGTTTTTGTCGCTTTATCAATCACTGAAGTATCTCTGATATACGTTTGATTGCCCAATTGGTAGCCCAAATAAAGCGTATCGTTCGCATAATCGCTTAATTGAATTTTGATGTGGTAACTGCTATCCGCCACATGATTAGCGACAGCAAAAGTCCGCATTAAAACGATGAAAACACCCGTTAATAATAGTTTCGTTAAATCAGATTTCATATTGTAATATAAATGTTAGTTTTAAATTTTATTCAGTTTAATATTCTACCGTACAAAACACATGCAAATTTGTGAAGTTTTCAGCAATAACGCATAAGTTTAAGTTTTTATTAACTCAATTAAGGCATTTTTGTTTCAATACCTTTGAAAGGATGTCTTTTTGACGTAAAACGTTAAAAAAGTAATCCATTTCACACACATACTGAGGGGATATATCACAGCGATTTACCCCCTCAGTATTTTTACGATTTTAAAGATAAATCCGATTTTAATACTCCTTTTCACCAAACTCACTCGCTGGTAGTTTTGATTTTTTATCCGATTGGTTAAAATTATAGGATAGGTTGACTAAAAATATATTGGTCTCTTGAATGTAATTGGTTGTTGTGTAAAAATTACTTCCAAACGTCGTAATCCGTTGTTGATTGACTGCCATATTACCAAAAGCCATATTTTGCCATTGAAGCGTGGTCGTGAGTTTATTCTTTAAAAAGGTCTTTTTTAGGGACAAATTGGGCAAATAAAAACGGGAATCGTTCCCTTGTGCGGTGTTTCGAGCCGATAAATAAGATAAATTGAATTGTGCACTCATCGTTTTCACCATTTGCCAACTGATATTGGTATTGATGCTGTGCACCCACCCTCTTGAATTGACATTCACTTTGTTGTCAAAAAGGCTGCCTTTTATGCACAAATTATAGATATTTCCACCCACAAAAACCTTCACATTTTTAACAGGGGAAACGGTCAAACCCATTTCAGAACCCCATAATTGAGCATCGCCCGCATTCG
>JANPHO010000084.1:0-11939 GCA_031424515.1 Saprospiraceae bacterium | reverse complement strand
TAAATCTGATTCAGCATTTTCTTTTGTCAAATACCAAGGATGTAGCCCCACCGATCCGTACATTTTTTCACTCAAAAAAGCAGCATCAAAACCCGACCAATCATCTTTTTGAGTGAAATTCATAACTGATATTGCGTCTGGAACATTTGTTCTAAAATGTGTGTGTATGTCAATAAAAGGAATCATTTGTTGTCAATTGTGAGCTTTTAATGGTGAACTCTTTTTCTAACCGTGTCACCGCTTAAAGCGGTGGCACGGATTGTCAAAATACTGAGGGGTATTGTTTCAAAAATATCGTAATTTTGCGTCATGGTTTCTACAGAGATAAATATAAAAAAAGATATTCGTTTGCTCACCAAGGAGCAAATAGAAGAAATAGTCATTAGCCTGGGTGAAAAAAAGTTTAGAGCAGGTCAAATATACGAATGGTTATGGAAACGCTCCGCTACTTCTTTTGAGGAAATGACTAATCTCTCTCAAAGTTTTCGGCAATTGCTTGGGGATAACTTTTTGATACGCCCAATTTTTGAAGATAAAGTGCAGCGAAGTGACGATGGCACTATCAAGGGACGATATAGATTGCACGACGGGCATTTGATTGAAGCAGTTTTGATTCCAGTTCCTGTCGATAACCGTTTTACGGTGTGTGTATCCACGCAAGTGGGGTGCAGTTTGACTTGTACTTTCTGTGCGACGGGCAGAATGGGGCGCATCCGTAATCTTGATGCAGGTGAAATTTATGACCAAGTAGTGGCAATCAATCGCCATTCCTTAGCCACTTTTGGGCGTCCATTGACCAATATCGTGTATATGGGCATGGGCGAGCCTTTGCTGACCTACGCTAATGTGATGAAAAGTGTGGAGTTGATTACTGAGGGGTTGACATTTTCACCCAAACGCATCACTGTTTCTACTGCGGGTATCGCTAAAATGATTAAAAAAATGGCAGATGATGATGTGAAATTTAATCTGGCCCTCTCGCTTCATGCGGCTGATGATGAAAAGCGCAACAAAATTATGCCTATTAATGAGCATAATAATTTGGATGTATTGGTTCAAGCGTTGGATTATTTTTATAAAAAAACGAAGAATAGAATCACATTTGAGTACATTACGTTTCAAAATTTTAATGATACACTTCAAGATGCAGCGAATTTGGTTAAAATCTGTAAACGAATACCCGCGCGTGTGAATATTATTGAATACAATCCTATTGATAATGCACCTTTTATGAAATCAGCGGAAGAAAATATTGATAAATTTGCTCAATATCTGAGTGATAATGGTGTGGCTGTAACCGTGCGAAAGAGTAGAGGAAAAGATATAGACGCGGCTTGTGGGCAATTGGCGAATAAGGGTTAGTAGCGCGGAACTCCAGTTCCACAAATACAAAAAAGCTGAGTGAAAACAAATCACTCGGCTTTTTTAATGCTTTTTAAAAGCATTTTAATCAATAATAAATACATCGAATTTCACTGATTCTACAATCGGGTAGCCACTTTTAGGGTGTGATTGCTTCAGAATGATGTCAATATATTTAGTTAATTGCTTTTTATGGTCTTCAGGTTCAGCTTTTGAAGTGTTAAAAACAGCCTTTACGAAACCTTTTTCTCCTGGTTGAATGGTAGTACGCGTCCAATCTATTTCGGTGCACTCGCAGCCTGAGCAGATTTCGATATCCATGGGAGCTGTGCCAGTATTGGTGAATTCGTAAGTGTAAGCAGGTTTTTCACCTGTTTTCACTTTTCCGAAATTGGTGAATTTGGAGCCGAAAGTCATGACTGGCATAATGAGCGCAGGCGTTGCCTCTTTTTTAACGGCTTCAGTTTTTGCTGGAGTAGTCGTAGGCTTAGTAGCGGCTTTAGCAACAGGCTTTTTGACAGGGGCTTTTTTGACAGTTGCAGTTTTAGTGGTTGCAGTCGTCGTTTGAGCCATTAAGCTTAAAGGCGCAATTAGAGCAAAAGCAAAAAGGCATTTTAAGATATTATTCTTCATATTTTTAAATCGTTTTTAATACTAAATTTTACAAAAAGGATTATGTCAATTTCGTGCCATAAGTAGTTGGGCTAAAATAATTGATATTTGACGCTACAAAAATAAAAAAGTGACGAGAGACATGCCCGTTTTTAATAAAACTTTAACTTGTCTTTCGTCACTTATATTTTTATTAGCCATTAAATCTAAAATCTAATGTCTAAAATCTAATTTTAGTGGTTATGTCCACCTGTGCCGTGTACATGACCATGAGCCAATTCTTCTGCCGTTGCTTCACGAACTGATTCAATATGACCCGTAAAATATAAATTCACACCAGCCATAGGGTGATTGAAATCTATTTTAACCGTTTCTGGCGTTACTTCTACAATTAAACCTTGCATAGGATTGCCATTTTCATCTTGCAAAGGCAATACTTCACCTTCAATGAAAATATCATCAGGATTGACTTCACCTAAATTGAAAGCCGCTTTAGGGATTTCGTTTACGCCCTCTTCATCATACTCGCCGTACGCTTGAGCAGCAGGAATACCGAAAGCAAAGTCATCACCCGCTTTTTTACCTGCTAAATATTCTTCAAAAAGAGGAATCATCATGCCGATTCCGTGAATATAACCCAATGGCTCCCCCCCCTCAGTACTTTCAATCAATTGACCCGAAGCTTCTCCTTCGCGCAGAGTGTAGTGGCAGAGAACCACTGTATTATTACTAATAATCATTAAAATTGAATTAAAATTTGAATATTTATGGTTTGTGAGGCGCAAAGTTACGATTAATAAATAGGGGTATCACTAATTATTCTCTATTTTTTAAGTCAATTTAATTTTTTTCTCGCTTAAATAACTATTTTTACACCATCAAAGGGGAGTTAGCTCAGTTGGTAGAGCGCTTGCATGGCATGCAAGAGGTCATCGGTTCGACCCCGTTACTCTCCACAAAATTATTTTTTTACAAAGTAAACGCGATAATATTAAAACACAAATTACGATGTAAGTAGCTGTGCTAAATTAAACCCAAATAAAATTATAGACTATGTCTACAATGATTCTTATAAAGAAGTAGGATAGCAAACTATAAGAAATGCTTTTCAAATAGAACTTATCTAAGAATCCGAAAACGACCAAATTCAATAATGAGTCGTATCATTTTCACTTTAATAGCATATTTTGTAAAATCAAAAATAATTACCCACTTTAGTCATTATTTTTGTATTACGTCTTACCTCCATGAAAACTGAAATTTTCAATATTAATTCATAAAAATAATGTTTCAAAAAGACCTTTTTAACAGTAAAACAGTGCTTGTAACAGGCGGCGGAACGGGTATTGGCTTTGAAATAGCCAAACAATTTTTAGAATGTGGTGCCGAAGTGTACATTGCCTCTCGCAAGAAGGAACATCTTGAAGCAGCTGTGATGAAACTGAAGCATTATGGCGGAGTGAAAGCCTTCGTATTAGATATTCGTGAAACTGCTAACATTGGTCATTTAGCAGATATGATAGAAGCACAGAGCGGGAAGTTGGATATTTTAATCAATAATGCAGGTGGACAATTCCCTTCTCCTGCCGAAAGTATTTCTGAAAATGGGTGGAAATCGGTTATTAACACTAACCTAAATGGGACATGGTTCGTAACGCAGGAGATGGCAAAACGTTTTTTTTTCCGCCAAGAGTCTGGCAGAATTGTCAATATAGTTTTGAATAATTATAAAGGTTTCCCCGGCATGAGTCATTCAGCAGCTGCGCGGGCAGGTGTAATGAATCTCGCCAAGACATTAGCGGTTGAATGGATCAGCCGAGGCATTACTGTCAATTGTGTGGCACCCGGTATCATTCAATCTTCGGGTTTAGAGAACTACCCCCCTCAGTTAGTAGAGAGTGTTTCAGCAAAAATACCCATGAAACGCTTTGGTACATGCCAAGAAGTGGCTGAATTAACCCTATTTTTAGCAGCATCGCCTTATATAACTGGTGAAACGGTTTATATTGACGGGGGCAGCCGCCTATGGGGAGATATGTGGGAAATAAGTTGATTTTAAATAACGTGAATTCGGGATTAATGCATTGATTATCAATTACTTATATGTATTTTAAAAGCATTTTCCAATAAACAGATTTAATATCATAAATGCCTCATGAATAAGATTTCTTTCGCCTTACAAAAGCTTTGATAATCAATCATTTAGATGAAATCAAAATTTAAGTTTTTATCGGTTAATCCCGAACTCACGTTAAATAAAAACATACAACATACTTGAGAAAATGAGTGAAATTACCAACTATCTCAATCGTATTCCCATCGAAAGCATCAAATCTTTAGCGGAAGAAGACCGCCCAAGAGAAAAGATGCTCCTCAAAGGTAAAGCTGCTATGTCTGATGCAGAACTTATCGCTATACTGATTGGCTCAGGCACTGTGGATGAAAATGCAATTACACTGGCTCAACGTATATTGGACTCCGTGGATAAAAATTTATCAGAATTGGGGCGACGCACTATCAAGGATTTAATGAAATTTAAAGGTATTGGTGAAGCTAAAGCACTTACGATAGCCTCCGCTTTAGAGTTGGGTCGAAGGCGGCAATTCAGCGATGTAATGCAAAAAAGCAGCGTAACCTGTAGTCGAGATGTTTACGATGCTATGCTTCCACTACTCATTGACCTTCCTTATGAAGAGTTTTGGATAATTTTACTCAATAGAGCTAATCATATTGTCGGTAAAACGCGCATCAGCATAGGTGGTGTTACGGGCACTCTGGTGGACTCTAAAATGGTATTTAAGCCCGCTTTAGAGGCTTTGGCTACTTCCGTTATATTGGTACACAATCACCCATCGGGTAATTTAAAGCCCAGTGAAGCCGATATCGACTTAACAAAAAAATTAAAAGAAGCTGGCAAATACCTCGATATAGCGGTTTTGGATCATGTAATAATTGCGAATAGTGGCTTTTATAGTTTTGGAGATGAAAGTTTGATGTAAGTACCCCCTCAGTATTTTATTAAAAAAACAGTGTTTTTTAAGCTAAAAAGTGAAATTCATTGAAATATTTAAAAAAATTGGAATAGATTTTACATTCCAATAAAAGGAAGTAGCTTTTTTAAAAAAAAGCACCTTAACTTTGCACCGTTATTTTAATTAATTATTGAACATTTAAAATTATTCGTTTTGCAACAAAATAACCTTGAGCTTAAAAAAGCTTTTAACGAAAAAGGAGAATCTATTAGCCCGATATTACCAACGGGTATGAAAAATTATCTGATTGATATAGATGGTACTATTTGCGACGATGTTCCGAACGAGGAGCCTGAGCGGATGTCAACGGTACTTCCTTATCCAGATGCTTTAAAAATATTGAATAAGTGGTACGACGAAGGTCATGTCATTTTCTTCTTTACCTCTCGCACTGAGGAACACCGCAC
Source organism: Saprospiraceae bacterium (assembly GCA_031424515.1). Lineage (GTDB taxonomy): Bacteria > Bacteroidota > Bacteroidia > Chitinophagales > Saprospiraceae > JAAFJT01. The sequence goes on along the minus strand of JANPHO010000084.1, from coordinate 6,526 downwards.
AATTACAGAAGGATGGTTACACAAGCATGGTTTCAAATATCATGGTATTTTGTTTGGTAAGCCTCGTGGCGGCAATTATCATTGGATTGATAACCACATCGTAAAAGCGACGAGATTCCGTGGTAAATTCACTGACCTTGTTGTAAAAACTCATGAAATCGAGGTTTTCCACGACTAATACAGAGTTTTTTACCTTAATAACGAAAAAGCCAGTAAGATTCTAATTTGAATTTTACTGGCTTTCCTATTTTAAAATGCCAATTTTACACTTTTCTTTTAAATAAATCTTTCAACGCTCCTACGGCTTCGGGAAATTGAAAAACAAATCCTTCCTTAATAATTTTTTGCCCAGATACCTTTGTACTGGTCAAAACAACATCAGCCATTTCACCCATTGCTAACCTTAAAGCAAATGTAGGGGTAGGCAAAAGCAGATATCCACCACCTTTAGCCGCTGAAATTGCTTCAGTAAAGGCATAATTACTGAGGGGATTAGGCGATACTGCATTATAAACCCCTTTCGATTTTTCATTTTCAATAGCCCATATGAATATATTGCAGAGGTCATCTATGTGTATCCATGAATACCACTGGTCACCACTACCGAAATACACGCCCGTCCGAAACATGAAAGGTATAAGCATTTTCTCCAAAGCTCCCCCCTCAGTACTAAGTACAATCCCGATGCGAATAGCAACCGTTCTAATACCTGTGGCACTCACTTCTTCAATTGCTTTCTCCCAAGCACCAGTACTTTGTCCGAGAAAACCTTTTCCATTAGGTGATTTTTCAGTTACGAGTTCTTCGCCTCTTTCACCGTAAAAACCAATCGCCGAAGCAGATAAATATGCTTTAACGTGATGGGCTGTTTCGGAAAGATATTTTTTCAATAAAAGGGTGGACTGTGTTCTACTTTCAATGATGTCTTTTTTACGGTCATCCGTCCACCGTTTGTCGGCAATACCTGAGCCTGCAAGATTAATGACGTAATCAGCTTTTAAAAAAGCCTCTTCGTCAATTACCCCTTTTGAGATATCCCAAGAATAGGCAGGAAATTCAGCGTCTTTATTTTGCCGCCGACTAAGATGCATTACATTATATCCTTTGCTTTTCAACATTCGACTCAAATGAATGCCTACTAACCCAGTTCCGCCCGCTATCAAAATATTTTTCATAAAATTTCATTTTTAATAAAACAATATGTCCCTAAAAAGGTTTTTTGCGTCATATATAGACTAAAATAATATTATTACCTTTTTTTAAAAACTCTTCATCCAATTGTTAATCATCTATATTCATGAAGTTCACATTTATTATAATCCTCACGCTTTTAGTTTCTTTTACATCTTGCCAAAACGATTCGAAAAAAAATGAGGTATTAAAATCCTCTGTCAGCATAGATAGTACGACTAATCAACCATTCGTTTTAACAAAATCTGATATTTTCGTTGATGCTGCCATCGAAACCTGCGAATGTATGCAACCAATGATCGATAAAGTAAAAAGAATCGAGTTCTTAGAAAAAGAATACAAGAGAGATGCCGCTGAAAAAGAAGAAGAAGAATTATCTAAAGTTAAAGCAGAGGTAGAATTATGTAGCAACGAAATCCGCAAAAAGTATGGCTCAATGTCCACACCGAGCCAGCAAAAATTAATGCTCCAAGCTCTAAAGGAGCATTGCCCAGATTCTTATGAAGTGCTCAACAAGGGTGTTTTAACTAATGAAAATTAAGCATCAAATATGGGTATCGAATATTTTCAGATACTCGATACCCATATTTTATGTTTAGTATTTCACCAATTTTTCAATCGATAAACGCAACCTATTTTCAGGTAGAAAGATTTTTTCAATTGATTGGGCAAACGGAATGGGTGTATCCAAACTCGCTACACGCAACACGGGGGCATCCAGATTTTCAAAAAGATGCTCAGAAATCCAAGCCGATATTTCACCACCCAAACCACCAAATAGTGTGTCTTCATGTAATACAATAACTCTATTCGTCTTTTTTACTGATTGAGAAATAATATCGTAATCAATGGGTTGTAAAGTTCTCAAATCTACTATTTCACCATCTATTTCCATCTCATCCAAGGCTTTTAATGCCCAATGAACACCCATACCATAGGTAACGATGGATATTTTAGGATTTTGAGCCGATTTTGTGGGGTAAAGAATTACTCCTTTTCCTATTTCAACTGTATAATAATTATCTGGAATAGAATCAGAAACCGAGCGATACATGGCTTTATGTTCAAAAAACATAACTGGATTCGGGTCGTCGAAAGCTGCTAAAAGAAGTCCTTTGGCATCATAAGGATTAGAGGGATACACTACTTTTAAGCCAGGTGTATGCGTAAACCAAGCCTCATTACTTTGAGAATGAAAAGGTCCCGCTCCCATACCTCCGCCCGTAGGCATTCGGATAACAACATCGGCGTTTTGCCCCCAACGGTAATATAATTTAGCTAAATTATTCACAATTTGATTGAATCCACAACTGACAAAATCAGCAAACTGCATCTCTACCATCGCTTTCATCCCTGCCATACTCAATCCCAATCCACAGCCAATAATAGCACTTTCACACAAGGGTGTATTGCGCACGCGCTCTTTACCAAAAGCAGAAACGAACCCCTCAGTAATTTTGAAAACACCACCATATTCAGCAATATCTTGACCCATCAAAACTAAGTTTTCATGCTTTTGCATTGCTAAACGTAAGCCATCAGAAATGGCGTCAATAAACCTTTTTTCCGTTTTTTCAGAATATGAATCGCTTTTTATAGGTAAATAAGGTGCATAAACGTCATTTATTTCATTTTCAACGGTAGATCCAATGATATCTTCATCAAAAGCCGCATCCGCTGCTTTATTGATTTCTTCTTTAAATCTTTGTTTCATCGATTCGGCTACCCCCTCAGTAATAAGACCATTTTCTATTAAAAAATGCTCGTAAGTATCAATTGGGTCTTTAATTTTCCAAGCCTTTTGTAAATCACCCGGTACATATTTCGTTCCCGAAGCTTCCTCATGCCCTCTTACCCTAAAGGTTTTCATTTCCACCAAAACAGGGTGAGGGTTTTCACGCATATCAGCAGCCAAGTCTGAAATAGTTTTATAAACCTCTAAAATATTATTGCCATCGCACACCACCCCTTTCATGCCATAACCAATAGCTCTATCTACCAAATCCTTACAGGCATATTGCTCATTAGTTGGTGTTGAAAGACCATATTGATTATTTTCTATGATAAAAATGACGGGTAATTTCCAAACACTCGCTACATTCAAGGCTTCATGAAATTCACCTTGAGATGTTGCGCCCTCACCCGTAAAGGCTAAGGATACTTTTTTTTCGTTTTTTATTTTATGTGCCAATGCCACACCTGCGGCTAATGAGAGTTGAGGGCCCAAATGCGAAATCATCCCTACAATATGGTGTTTCATAGTGCCAAAATGAAACGACCTATCTCTGCCCTTAGTGAAACCATTAGCTTTTCCCTGCCATTGAGAATACAAATTACTGAGGGGTACTTGGCGCGTAGTGAAAACCCCAAGATTGCGGTGCATAGTAAATATCAATTCATCTTCATGCAAAGCCGCCGTGCAGCCCACTGAAATAGCCTCTTGACCTACACCCGAAAACCATTTGGAAACTTTACCTTGACGAAGTAAAATCAGCATTTTATCCTCTATTTGTCGAGGATAGATGAGCATTTTATATAAATCTTGTAATTTTTTATCACTTATCCCTTCACGATTGAAGATGATTGGTGTAGGCAATGTGAGTATTTCTGACATGATTTTATTTGGTTATATTCGATTACTTTTCAATACTAAAACCTCATTTTTCAATTATTGGTTCTTCAATTATCTCTTCTGGATTTATTTCCTCTGGTGCTTCCATAACACCCAATACTTTTACTAAAAAATATTGCCCCAGTACGCTATCTCGAGTAGTAGCATTAACAAATTGAGTTGTCATATTCGAAACAGAAAAAGTATTACCCGTTTCCACAAATTTTAAATCCCAATTGGCTGCTTGAAGCTCCGCTAAGCCTTTTTCATCCGTTAGCAACCAATCGTCTATTTCTACTTGATTAGTGGAATCCTTATTTTCAACAATCCGTCGAGAATAGAACTGCAAGGAACTCGTTACAGGATATTTATACGTAAAAAATTTATCTTTTGCCAGATTTTGTCTCCTAATATAACGGCCTACTTCACTTCCTTCTTGAAATTTTAGTAATTCATGGTAAAAATATAAGCTCGCAAAAATATTGATTGCCAAGACAGTGTAAGCAGTAGTAAAAAACAAATGCCTTTTTTGGATAGCTGCAATAATAAAAATAGACATTAAAAAGCCTGTTATACTGAGGGATATATTATTTGAAGGAAAAACGAAAAGTAATACCACAATCGGAATCGCCCACATAACAGCTATTAAAATCCATTGAACTGAATTCACAATTTTCCCAAAAACTCCGCCATGTTTTTCAAAAACCAATACGTAAACGAATCGTGCTGTAATGACTGCTGCAAGCGGATAAACAACAAATATATAATGTGGCAATTGATATTTCGATGACGCCAAACTCACATAACCCAGAAACACACCACCAATTGAAATATATTCATTCCTTTCAAAATTAGGTAAAAATGGCTCTTTTTTTAAAAAATTAAGAATAGAGTTTATCAAACCGCCCACCAAAAAGAGAATCCACGGAGCAAATGACCACAACATCGTTTCAAAAAGATAACTGAAATAAACAGCATTTTGCCATTTATTTTCTCCTGTTATGCGACCAAAACTCTGAGTCCAAAAGAAAAATCGTAAGCCCGATGTTCCAGTTTCACCATTAACTACTTTTTCAGGGTGCACATCAAATTGTTGATACAGTCCAATACACATGGGCAACAAAACAATGCCTATCACCAAGAGCCCCCACAAGTATTCGAGTCTCAAAAAGTTTTTGTACTCCTTTTTAACTATAAAATGAACAGAAAAAGCCAAACCCGGAATAATTAAAGCAACCGGTCCCTTAGATAACATTCCAAATCCTATTCCTATAAAACCCAGTAGAAAATGAATCCATTTATTAGTTAAAAAAGCTGCTGATAATTGCCAAAATGTAAACGCCACGCAGCCCATAAGTAAAGTATCAGTCCGACAATCATTGGTTATTAAAAATAGGGCTTGGGTAGTTGCTAATATTATGGCTGAAAGTTGAGCAATGGTTTCATCGTAATAAAGTTGAGCAAAACGGTAAGTCGAGTAAATGGCTAACAGAGCAAAGAGAAAAGAAGGAAATTTATAACCGAAATTACCAACCCCAAATATTTTCATACTCAAGCTTGAAAGCCAAAAAATTAAAGGGGGTTTATCCAAATAGTCCTTTCCATGCTCATACACTTGGAGATAACTACCCGATTCAAGCATTTCTCTACTCATTGCAGCATATTGAGCTGCATCAATATCCATTATATTAACAGTGCTACCCATCAAATAAACGATAGCTATCATGCCTAATAACCGCCAAAACTGTTTATCACTCATTATTAATATTTGATGCAAAGAAAAAGAAAACCCCTCAGTTTTAATCAAAACTGAGGGGTCAATCTATTATTTTAAAAGAAAATTTTATGCAACTTTCTCGTCATCTTTACCTGTAAGATCATCAATCTTTTCAGAAACAGCATCTTTTACGCTGGCAACTTTATCTGCAACGGCGTCTTTCGCAGCTTCAAACTTGTCACCAATGTTTAAGTCACCCACTGTATCCGTTACAGCATCTTTTACGCTGGCAACTTTATCCGCAACGGCCTCTTTCGCAGCTTCAAACTTGTCACCAATGTTTAAGTCACCTACTGTATCCGTAACAGCATCTTTTACACTGGCAACTTTATCCGCAACAGCGTCTTTAGCAGCTTCGAACTTGCCACCAATATTCAAGTCACCTACTGTATCCGTAACAGCGTCCTTTGCTGCTTCAAACTTATCCGCAACGGCATCTTTCGCGGCTTCAAACTTTTCGCCAATGTTCAAATCGCCAACAGCACCTTTTGCTGCTTCAAACTTGTCTGCCACCGCATCTTTCGCAGCTTCAAATTTGTCTGAAATATGTAAATCACCTACAGTATCAGCGACGGCGTCTTTTGCTGCCTCGAATTTTTCAGCTACTTGACTGGTGATATTATCTAAGTTCAAATCATCCATTTTGTCAGCAACTGCATCTTTTGCTTGCTCTACCATTTCAGCAGCCTTGCTACCGAAAATTTTTTTAATGAAATCAAATGCCATGATATTCTGTTATTTATCCTCTTTTGAATTTCTTCAACAAAAAGGGTTGGTTTAAAATTATTGATTATGTTTTTTTTGACCTTTAAAAGCAATAAAGTAACACAAATATTAAAAAAAAAAAGAAAATAGCCTAATAGCTAACAATAATTTTGTTTTAATTAAACGTGAATATTGTATAAAATCAGCCCATGACTTCGATTATATGTATTTTTATGACATTA
>JANPHO010000083.1:0-2173 GCA_031424515.1 Saprospiraceae bacterium | reverse complement strand
TGGAGCTGATAAAGGTTATCAATATTCGCCGTTTCGTCGTTGGGCATTAAGATAATCAAGTAATCTTTTGCCCGACTAATTGCCACGTTTAGGATGTTTTTTTTATTTAAAAAGGCATTTGGACTCTTTGAAATATTGGGCGGCGGATTAAAAAGGCACATAATAATATGGCACTCATCGCCTTGAAAACTGTGAATCGTGCCCGTCTGAATTTTAATATTTTTAAAACGCAAATGCAAACCCGCCAAAACCTTATCCACCAGCGTCGCCTGCGCTTTGTAAGGACAAATAATGCCAATTTTCACTATTTCATCGGGCTGATATTCCTGCAATTGTCGGGCAATGTATTGACTCAATTCCACGGTTAAAAGTGCCGAATACAGCTGATAATGGCTCTTTTGTAACAACTGCGGACGATAAAGACTTTCCAATTTATGCGTCGGAAAACTGACAATATTGATGTCTTTTAAAGGCAAATCAGGTAAATTAAGCTTTTTTTGATGCTCTTTAAAACGATTGTGCCGTAAAATACCGTCGTAAGCAAAATGACTCGTCAACGTGCCCAACGTGCTGATGCTTCGATATTGAGTCGTCAAATTCGTGATTTTATACGGATGCGGATACAACCTTTCACGCTGCACAACGGGGTCGAAAGCATCCAAACGCACCAATGAATACACGTTTTCACCTTTCCAATCCTCCGCAAAAACCACGGGTTCTATCTGAAAAGGGTCGCCACCGATGACAAATTGTGCCTGTTTTTGCTGTTTTAAAACATAAGCCATGTACGCAATGCCAATCATCGAAGCCTCGTCAATGATGATAACATCCCATAAAATGTTCTTAAATTTATAATCAAAAGACCCATTATTAAAACCATCGTAAGGGAAACGGGTAATGGTCGTGACCACGCAAAAACCCTCTTTTTCAGAAATATCGTAGGTAGAATCCCTCAGTAAACCCGCATTTTCAATGCTAATTTCACCCGTTGTACCAAAGCGCATGAGCCATTCGGGTGGTTCTGGAAATAGTTTTAACAATTTAGTTACGAGTACATCCGCCGCTTTATTTGTCGGCGTCAGCACCAAAACTTTCAAAACGTCATCGGAAAGCATGGCGGGCATAATTTCCTCGGTCGCCAAATACGTGGTTTTGCCCGTGCCGGGCGGCCCAAAAATAAACCGAATATCAGAGGTCAAATGCGTCTGCAAATTATGCTCATCGGGGTAGGGGAGTTCATCGAAAGCATTACTGAGTTCCTCCAAAACGAAAATCGTATTCTGAATTTCGAGCGTTGCACCCCGAATTTTTGAAAAATCCACGTCCGCCATTTCTTCGGGCGTTTTCAATTTTGCCCTCAAACTCGCATCTTTTATGCTCACCACATCCACCGCTAAATTGCGCCGTTCATTTTCCAATTGCAATTTCAAAGTCATATCCCCCGCATCCTCAATATTGTACGGAAACGCGCGCGACGGACGTTTCAGCAAAAGCGTTTTACTCGCCCCGTCCTCCTTTTCAATTTTTTCAAAATGAATCAAAAAACTCTTGTCCTTTTCCTGCCGTTCATACGCCAAAATATACTCCAACCGCAACAACGCCTTGAACCACGCCATCGAATATCGCTCGCTCTCTTGAATTAGCTTTTTAAGGTATTCAATTTCAACCAATTGCTCAATTTTATCCTCCAATTCCGCCTCCAATTCATCTCGCAATTCCTGTTTTTTCTTTAAAAGTTCGGCACTCGAAGTCAGTTCATTTTCTTCGGTTTCAATGCCTTTTTCACGTTTTTTTCTATTCTTTTTTAAATCTTTATCCGCATTTTCATTTTTCAAACCTTTCTCTTGAAATGCTTTTGTGGCTTTTATGCGCCGCAACTCCAATAAATCTTCCGTTGAAAAACCTTGTTCCAAAAAGCGTTTTCCGACTTCAATGGCTCGTTTTTCATCATCCGTCAAATGAGCAAAACGGTCAATCGGCTCTTCTTTTTTATTAAAAAGGTGTTTAGTTAAAAGCGGGTGAGGCGTATATTTTTCATGTAAAAAATCGATTTGGGTTTCAAATGTATCAGTGAGTTGTTCATTTTTATTAAAAAGCCAATTCGTCGTTTTCAATCGCCGCCAATACAGGGCATCAAACGAGACATTGTGCTCCGTTTTCCAAGCAAAACTAT
>JANPHO010000082.1:0-17491 GCA_031424515.1 Saprospiraceae bacterium | reverse complement strand
TATTAAAATTTAAAATAATATATAAAACAATTTATTTTATTTTTAAATCCTGATTTTAAAGGGCTTTTAAACAATATTCAAAGAGTTATCCACATTCCTGTTTAAAGCCCTCTTTTGCTTATTTTTTCTTACACACTATCTGCCCTTTGTATTTCACCGAAATTGTCGCATATTTTCTCCAACCCTCGTACGGCATGGCTTCATCATAAAAAATACGAATGCGCTTGAGCTTATCATCCAAATCATCAATAGTACCAATCCTAATTTTTTGATCGCCCAATACGGGTATCAACGTGAACTCACCACCTGCATCCACCACTATCTGTTGAATAAATGTTTTATAGAACTCATCCGCTTGCAATTGTTTTACTAAATAGTAAACATCCTTTAAGCCGTATTTTTTACGCGATAAAAAATCAGTAACGTGCGGCGGTACGGCACCCGTAATAATAGGCACCCGCGCTGAAAAATACTTAGAAGGTGGCATTTTAATGCCATTTTTATCCATGTAATAATTCAAGCCATTATTATCAATTATCCTACAAATAGGCTCTCTTTGTACAATTTTAATATTCAACTTGTTATCTGCATCAATGAATACTTCTGCATTTTCTATAAAAGGGTCTTGCTCCAAAATCCGCTCTGCACGTTGAACATCCACCCGGCTCACTTTCATCTCAGCCACATTTTCTTCAAATCCACGGCGCAGGATTTCCTTAATGTCTTTATCCTTAATTAAATCATTTACCCCATCTTCCAAATGCTGGATATTGACAACAATGTCCTTAACATTGCCTTTTCTCTTATTCATGATAGCCGCAATGCCAATCACCACGACCAGCGCAATGCCAATCATGGAATATAATTTCGTCCTATTTATTTTATATGATTGTTGTAATGACACCCCTCAGTATTTTAGGTAAATTATAGTGTAACGTAAGGCGGAGCTCCAGTTCCGCAAATAAATAAATACTTGAAATAAATACTTAAAACGGAACTGGAATTCCGCTCTACTTTGCAAAATAACAACTATTCTACAAATATCAATAAAAAATTCAATTCTGCAATAAAAATTAATGCGATTCTAAGGCTCAACTCGCCTCAATCATTTCCTTTATCGGTTGCACAAAAGTATCAATATCCCCTGCTCCCAAGGTCATTACCACATCAAATTTTTTATCTTTTAACACATTCATCAACTCCGCCTTAGTTGTCAACACTTTATTCGGATTTGTCATTTTATTAAAAAGGATTTCAGACGTAACGCCCTCAATCGGCAGCTCGCGCGCAGGATAAATATCCATTAAGACGATTTCATCGAGCATATCCAAAGCCTCCGCAAATCCATCTTGAAAATCCCGCGTGCGCGTGAACAAATGCGGCTGAAAAATACCCGTTATCCGTCGAGTCGGGTACAAGGTTTTAGCTGCCGTAATTGCCGCCGAAAGCTCCGTAGGATGGTGCGCATAATCATCAATAAAAACCGTTTTTTCATTCCTCACTACAAACTCAAAACGGCGGCGAATACCCTTAAAATTAGCTAAAGCCTCTTTAATTTTTTCAGGTTTTACCTTCAATTGTTGAGCCACCGCAATAGCCGCAACCGCATTTTCAATATTATGATTGCCCGGTAAAGTCGTTTTTATATTTAAAATATCCCCTAAAGGGCTTTTAAAATCAAAAACAAAAAACCCATTTTCCACCCGCACTTTCAAGGCTTTATAATTTCCTTTACCGATGCCGAAACCGAATCTTTCAGCAGGTTTTCTTTTTAAAATTTTATCCCACTCAGAGCCTGGTTGTACCCACAAACCCCTCACAGCAGGTAATTTCAAACCCGCTTTTAAAAAGAGTTTACCTCTTGCTTTTATCCGCAATACGAAAAGTGAAAAGTTATATTTAAACTCTTTTTCATTGCCATAAATATCCAAATGGTCAGGGTCAAGGCTGTTAATAATGGCAAGATTAGGGTCAAGTTGCAAAAAAGAACGGTCATATTCATCTGCTTCCACCACCATCCAATCCGATTTCCCTTCCACAAAATTACTCCCCAAATCCAATGAAATACCCCCTAAAAAAGCCGTAACATCTATTCCGCCCACTCTCAAAATATGCGTCACAATGCTAGATGTCGTCGTTTTACCGTGTGTACCCGCCACCGCAATACATTTCATTCCCCTTGAAATAATGCCCAAAACGGCCGCCCGCTTCAAAATTGGGTATTTTTTCTCTTGAAAATACAGTAATTCCGAATGTTGCTTCGGAATCGCTGGCGTAAAAACCACCAAATCCACCGCTTCTGGAATGTACGCCACATCATCCGTGTAATGAATTTTCATACCTTCCCGTGCCAGATTCTTCGTCAATTCAGTTTCAGTACGGTCGTAGCCATGCACCTCGCACCCCCTCAGTAAAAAGTAGCGAGCAATGGCACTCATCCCAATTCCGCCAATCCCTACGAAGTAGATTTTTTTAATATTATTCAGTTCGATATTTTCCATAAAGTATTGATAATCAGTTGTTTATTTCTCTATTTGAAATTTAAATAAAAATGATTTAATCTATTACCTTCAACAATTGAGTACTCATTTCCATTGGAAACATTCCTAAAAACAGCCAATTATAGTCTATCTCATTTTCAAAACTTGTAGTTCCTATTGTATCTTAAGCTCTATCCCAATTCATCCGCATTTTCAAAGAAGATATTGAAATTTCAGCCTCGGCAGTAAGAGATGATTTTTTAAAAATATTGGGATAGCCCGTATTTAATAAACGCCAAAGTCCTTTTTCATCATTAAAAAGCACTGAAAATTGAAGAGAATCAAATATAGTTTGATACCATTTTTCGTTTTTCATGATTTGTACTGATGCTATTTTCTTTTGAATAGCAATGTCCCTCAATATCAATTTAGAATCCCTTAATATCAATTTGGAGTTTAAAAAGACACCGTCATGTTCCAAATGTAATAAGGGCTGGTTTTCAAATTGAATAAAAGACCTATAAACAGACTTAATCATCCATCCAATTTCAACACCATCAACTGTGAGAACATACATAACAGGCATCATTAAACGCCTTTTATCAAAGTCAATTTTACTGAAATCAACTTTTTTCTGTTCCCATTTAACTATAACCATTTTAGGGATTTAGTTTATTAAAAAACAAAACACGGATTCCACCCGCAAAAGTAGTAAAATTCGTGTATTGATACCCCTCAGTATAGTGGGTTATTTTTTAAAGCCATTGCTGAACTAATGTATAATCTGCTAATTCTCTCTCTGGGTATTCTCCGCAGTAAGACCAAATTTCTAAATAATCAATGATTCCATCTTTAAAAAATAGAGTTGCGGTTGCTCCAATTTCCAACTCAGATGACTTGATTTCAACCCCTGTTAATATGATATTCTCATCTTTAATCTTATGCTTAAAGATTTCATCAATATAAATAAACGAAACAAATACCCCCACACCCGTAAACTCGTAACTATCATCACTAATAAAATTAATCTGAGGTCGAATGGCTTTATAATAATCATCACCATCCAAAAGTGACATCAAAATATCATGTATAAAAGCTGATTTTATCATTTAAATATAGATAGAATTGAATGTAATTTTTCACTTTTTCAAAGCCTCCCTCTTCACCACTTCCGCAATATCCTTTGCTGCATTGGGTTTGCCTAACTTTAAAATATTCTCACTGAGCGATTGAGCCAAAGCGGAATTATCAATAATTTCAAAAGCCTTTTGAATCATATTATCGGATGCTTCGCCGTCTTTTACCAATAATGCAGCATTTTTATTGACCAATGCCATGGCGTTTTTAGTCTGGTGGTCTTCCGCCACGTTCGGTGAAGGTACCAATACTGAGGGGGTACCTGCCAAGCACAATTCCGAAATCGTGAGCGCACCCGCCCTTGCTATAATGACATCCGCCGCCGCATAAGCCAAATCCATGCGGTCAATAAAAGGGCGCATTTGCACATTTTTCAATTGAGCCGCTTTGCCATTTTTAAAATCCTCCTCGTACAGGCGACCACACTGCCACAGGATTTGCACATTTTCTTGATTATCAATCAATTGCGCATTATTTTCCATGGCAACATTGAGCGTTTTAGCACCGAGTGAACCTCCCAAAATGGCAATCGTTTTTTTATTTTTATCGAGGCTAAAATAGGCAATTCCTTCCTCTTTTTTAGTTTTAATATTTAAAATATCGGAGCGAACGGGATTACCCGTTACGATGATTTTATCTTTTGGAAAGAATTTTTCAAGACCATCATACGCCACGCATATCGCTTTTGCCTTTTCAGCCAACAGTTTATTGGTCACGCCCGCATACGAATTTTGCTCTTGCAAAACCGTTGGAATACCCATATTAGCAGCCGCTTTGAGCGTGGGTCCCGATGCGAAACCACCAAAACCCACCACCACATCAGGTTGAAAATCCTTTAAAATGCGTTTTACCTTATTCATGGATTTCAACAATTTGAAGGGTAATTGTAGGTTAAGTAGGATGTTTTTCATACTCAATCGGCGTTGAAAACCCGCGATCGGTAAGCCTTCAATTTTATATCCTGCTTTAGGTATGCGCTCCATCTCCATTTTACCCAAAGCACCCACAAAAAGGATTTGTACTGAGGGGTATTGCCGTTTGAGTTCATCGGCTACTGCTACAGCGGGGAAAATATGACCGCCTGTACCACCTGCACTTATGATTATCTTCATCTTTTTGTATTGTTGCATTGCTGTACTGTTGTATTGTTTTTAATTAAAATTCAACATCTAATTAGCAAAACAATACAACAATAGAACAATTCATAAATTAACCCTCCGTTTCTATAAACTTTGAAACGCTTAATATCATCCCAAACGATACACAACTGAATAGCAGAGAAGTACCACCCATCGAGAGCATCGGCAACGGTAGCCCCGTTACAGGCACTAAATGCACACTCACCGCCATATTGGCTAACGCTTGCACCACCAGCATAAGCGTCAGCCCCATGACCAGCATGGCGGGAAAGGTCTTGGGCGATTTGGTAACCAATCGGACGACTCGAAGAAATAGTAAAAGATATATACCCATAACCGCCATACCGCCAAATAATCCATACTCTTCAATAATCACAGCATATAGATAATCGGAAAATGCGTTCTGTAAAAAGTTTTTTTGCACTGAATTGCCGGGGCCCGCACCAAAGAAACCACCGTTGGCAATAGCCATTTTGGCTTGTTTTGTTTGGTCGGCATCATCGGCATCAGTTACAAAATTTTTCAAGCGCGATGTCCATGTGTTGACACGTACTTTTTCGGGAAAAGCCTGACCCACTACTATCAAGCCTGAAAAAGCCACCAAACCACAAAAAAGCAATAAAAATATATATTTCATCGCCACACGACCCACGAACATCATCACCATACACGTAGCAAATATCACTAAAGCGGTGGATAAATTACTCGGTGCAATCAAAAGACAGGTGATAATAATGGGCATAATAATCGGTAAAAAAGCACTTTTAAAATCCGAAATATAGTCCTGTTTTGCCGTTATGGAGCGCGCCACGTAGGTAATTAAAGAGATTTTAGCCAAATCAGAGGTTTGGAATGTCAAGCCTAAGCCTGGTACTTCAAGCCAACGTTGAGCATCATTGTATTCTGTTCCGACTGCCAAAGTCAAAGCCAAAAGTGGAATCGTAATAACAAGGGCATAAGGTGCCCACACATTGAATCGCTTATAATGCAGGAGGTGAAAAGCATAAATAATCAGTAAACCCACGCCTAAAATCAGGACTTGTTTTATCAAATAATACTCCGTATTACCGCCTTTATCTCGAAAAGCTAAAAAAGAAGATGAGCTATAAATCGTGAGAATGGACACCATCGTAAGGACAGCGACTATTGCCCATATAACTCTGTCACCTTTCAATTCGGCGGTGACTTTGTTAATCATTGACATGATTGCATTGCTTTTGTAGTGAAAAATTATAGTGTATCGCTCAAAGCGTACCCCCTCAGTATGGAAGGAGAATTTTTACAAAAATAGTAGGTTTTAGGAATATTGATGCGTTTAATTTAGTTTTTATAAAAGATGCTTATTACTTAAGTGTTTTATTATACTCTAAAATTAAAAAAAATAATGCTATACATAAAAAAATAGCTAATCCAAAAGCAATTGATAAACCTGTTTTCATTTGTTTATTTGACAACTCAACTTCTTCACTAACTTTAAGAGTTGGAAACAATTTGCTTAAAATATAGTAAATTGGGAATCCCAATAAAAACCATACTAACCTTTTTTCAAAAATTTTTGGAAACCCAGTTCCTTTCGATACAAAACCAGTTATTCTAAAAACAGCAAAAATATCAAGAACTAATATCATAAAAAGTATTGAAACGAAAACCACGGCACTTAATTTTCCACTGGAAGGAGTTGAACCATTTCTGTAATATTTATATAAAGCAAAGTATGTAATTTTGAATAAATTCATTTTCAGATTCAATTATAGATGCAACCCCAACACCGCCTTTTTAAACTGCTCGCCTCTATCTTCATAATTTTTGAATAAATCAAAACTGGCACAAGCGGGCGAAAGTAGGACACAATCCCCATCAATAGCCAATTTTGAGGCTTTTTCTATGGCTTCTTGAGCGGATTTGGCTTCTTCAATGGTTTTATTTAAAGGGGTAAAAAAGGAGAAAATTTTGGAATTATCCACGCCCATAGCCACTATGGCTTTGACTTTCTGCTTCACGAGTTTTTCAATTTGAGTATAATCATTGCCTTTGTCCGTTCCGCCCATGATTAAAACCACGGGTTTCGTCATAGAAGACAATGCCCAAAAGACAGAATCCACATTGGTGGCTTTTGAATCATTGATGTATTCGACGCCTTTTACTGTGGCAACGAGTTCCAAACGGTGCGGTGCATTTTTAAAGGTATTCAAGCCTTCTTGAATTTTATCATCGCTGCATTGCACCACTATCGCAGCCGCAATGGCACAAGAAGCATTGAAATAGTTATGAGGTCCTTTGAGGCTTGAATCTTTCATTTCAAAACGACCCCTCAGTATAGAGCCTTCAAATTTGGTTGAGATGCCCCATTCGTTGGCTTCGATGATGTTTTTATCCATAAAATATTGGATTTCACTATCACTTTTATTAAAAATGAAAATATCGTCTTCAGTTTGGTTTTTCGCAATGCGGAATTTAGACGCCACATAATTCGCCATTTTATATTCGTATCTATCCAAATGGTCGGGCGTGATGTTCAATAACATGGCGATATTGGGTCTGAAATGAATGATGCCATCCAACTGAAAACTGCTCAACTCCAACACATAATAATCATGTACGTCTTCCTCAGCCAATAATCGAGCGAAACTTTTGCCGATATTACCACCCACAGCCACGTCTTTCCCCGCCGTTTTAAGTAAATGATAGGTCAAACTCGTGGTCGTGGTTTTACCATTACTGCCTGTTATGGCAATGATATACGGCTTTTCAGCACCCATATTTTGATAAGCAAATTCAATTTCTGACATCACAGGAATACCTTTTTTCTTTGCTTCCTTTATCAAATCTACTTTATCAGGTATGCCCGGGCTTTTCACAATTTCATCCGCTGCCAATATCACCCCCTCAGTATGTTGAGCACTTTCATAAGGAATCTGAGCATCGTCTAATTCTTTTTTAAAATTATCCTTAATTTCGCTTTTATCGCTGACAAATACCTCAAAACCACACTTTTTAGCTAAAAGTGCTGCTCCTACCCCACTTTCTCCCGCGCCGAGAATGACTATTTTTTTCATATTTTTTATGTGCCGAGTTCCATGTGCCTTGTGCCGTTTCAACTCGGGTTCTTTTGTTTTATGTACCAAGTTCCATGTGCCTTGTGCCGTTTCAACTCGGGTTCTTTCTACTTATTTTTATTTTCGTTGAGTTTATTTATGAGGCCTTTTAGGATTTTTTCGATGATGTTTACTTTTTCATGAAAAGGGATTAAATCTCCCTTTTCAAAATATTCAATATCCTCTAAAACATATAAAATACTTTTTACTTCAAACAAAGAGCCTTTTGATATTTCTAAAAAACGTCTAAAATCATTCCTACTATATCTACCAAACCCTTCTGCAATATTATTCATCACAGATAGAGCAGCACGCCTCAACTGACTTTTAGTATCAAAATCTCTATTTAATTCTCCTTTTTTTGAAAGTAAAAATATATCTTTTACTAACTCTCTCGAAGCCTTCCAACAATCTAAGTCTTCAAAACTTGTAATTTTACTCATAGTTTTATTAATATTTAATGGGCAGAGGCACTCGGAACACGGCACTTGGCACTCATATTACCGTATTTTCAAAGTCACCAAAGTCAATACCGCCAGCATAATGCCTACAATCCAAAAACGCGTTACCAATTTCGCTTCTGGAATACCTTTTTTCTGAAAATGGTGGTGTAATGGCGACATCAGTAATATGCGTCGACCTTCGCCATAACGCTTTTTAGTGTATTTAAAATAACCTACTTGCAGCATTACTGAGAGGTTTTCTGCTACAAAAACACCGCAAAGTATCGGTATCAAAAGCTCTTTCCGGATTAAAAGTGAAAATACCGCAATCACACTGCCCAACATCAAACTGCCTGTATCACCCATGAAAACTTGGGCGGGATAGGCATTATACCATAAAAAACCAATACAAGCGGCAAAAAAGACCGCTCCAAATATTACCAACTCCGAGGAATTGGGAATAAATAGAATATTGAGATATTCCGAAAAAATGGAGTTACCCGTGGCATAAGCCAGAAGAGCAAGTGTTCCCCCAATGATAGCGCTGACTCCAGCCGCCAAACCATCTATTCCATCTGTCAGGTTAGCCGCATTGGAAACTGAAGTGACAATGAGTATTACTAATATGATATAGACGATTGTCGTCATATTTTTACTCGCTTCCTCACCTATGATGGGCTTTAGGAATTTGGAGTAATCCAATTCATTATTTTTATAGAAAGGCACATTTGTCAAAGGAGCTTTAACATATACCATCTCTTTGAGGCGACCGCCTTTGCGTGAATCGGGGGTATATATCGTTTTCACGATGGGATATTGATTAAGTTCCGCCGTTTTTCTATCCATTCGCACTACTACATCATCACTTTTTAAGATTAAAAGTGAAATAACTAAACCTAAAGTAATTTGTCCAATCACTTTAAAAATGCCCGGTAGTCCCTTTTTATTCTTTTTAAACACCTTTATATAGTCATCTAAAAAACCGACTATACCCATCCATGAGGTTGCCAAAAGCATGATGACGACGTAAATATTATCCAAGCGACAAAATAACAGCGTGGGGATGATGATTGCCATGATGATAATCACGCCACCCATGGTTGGTGTACCTTGTTTTTGCTTCTGCCCCTCTAAGCCCAAATCACGAACCGTTTCACCAATTTGGAGATTTCTCAAAAACTGAACGATTCTTCTACCGAACACAAGGGCAATAACCAATGAAAGCATAATTGCCATCCCCGCACGAAATGATACGTATTTCATCAAGCCCGCTCCGGGAATATCGTAATATTGATTGAGCCATTCAAAAAGGTGATATAACATACATTAAGGTTTTTCTAATTTCTACTGATTATTGTTGTACTGAGTGGTTGGGATAAAATAATCGATATTTTATTTAGATCATTTTTTCGTTCTATAACAATTTTTGTGATGGTATTAGAAATTTGAAGCTTTTTAGATGTCAGACTCTTTTAAAGCGTCAGACACCCACCCCCTCAGTATTTTACCACATAAATTGTCACCGACCTATTTTTTAATGCTCAAAGTTATTATGAACAATTATAAAGTTTTAACAGATTGGCATTTTTATTTTAATAAATTGTCTTATTCGGGTTTTTAAAAGAGATGAAAAGACAAAAGTGTAAATTTAACACTAAGTATTTAAGAATTAAAATTGGTTTGAGTGCCATTTTGATGATAAATATTTTTAAGAGTCTCCATTTTTTTTATAAATCATCCAAATTCAGATGTGTATAGAGCAAAGCCTTTCATGTTTGGAGAAAGTGCTGCTACCTTTGCATTAAGTTTTTCAATAAGGGATTTTTTAAAATAAATACCTTTTGACAAATTTAAGTATTTAAATCACCCGATTATTTAACAAAAATTTTTTAATTATGAAAACAAAAGTGTTTTTCATCCTGACATTGGCTACGGCCATCTTCACTACATCATTAACTGCAACCACAGTAGCCGAGGAATTAGCAACTGTAAAAGTTTCTTCAGTTAATAGAACCCTTAACGTCAATGTTTCTAAGGCGACTGATGAAGTAGTAGAAGTGAAAATTGAAAGTACTGATGGGGTCGTGTTACATACTGACCTTATCCAGAAAAACGAGATTGTGAAGCGTTATGATTTGCGTCAGCTTCCAATTGGAAACTACAACTTGGTGGTATTAAAGAACAGAGCAAAAATGGTACAACCTTTCGCTTTGAATTTTGATGCTATCACGATTGACGAAAAAACGCGTGAATTGACGATGCTACCTCAAGTAAAGTTGAAAGAGGACAAAATGGATGTAAGAGTATTTTCAACAGAATACAGTTCCGTTACCGTCAAAATTTTGGATAACCAAGGTACTGAAGCATTTCAGGATACTTTTGCTCCTAAAACTTACGCTAAACGTTATGATTTGAGTAAATTGCCTAAAGGTGTTTATTTTGTGGAAGTGAACACAGGTTCTGATTCTGAATATATCACAATTAAACTGTGATATTAGAATATGGCCCAATCAAAAATAGTCAATACTTTGACTTCATCTAAAATCCTTAAAATCAAACCGCAGCACAGCTTTAATTGTGTTGCGGTTTATTTTTTTAAAGTATTGGGATATTGGGATATTGGGATATTGGGATATTAGGATATTAGGATATTAGGATATTAGGATATTAGGATATTAGGATATTTAAGCATAATATCTCAATATCTCAATATCTCAATATCTCAATATCTCAATATCTCAATATCTCAATATCAATTATTTATCTCATCAAAGTTACATCTCCTTTTTTGATTAAAATTTTACCATCAGTGGTCGTAAATTCTACGAAATAAACAAAAACATCGGGTGGTAAAAGTTTTCCATTAAAACGGCCATCCCAAGTATATTTTTCAACTTCATTTTGATTAAATTCTGAAGCCGTAAATACGACATTGCCCCACCTATCAAAAATGCTGAATTGATTGAATTTAGCCACGTTTTCGGATGGAAATAACTGAAACTTTTCATTCACGCCATCATCATTTGGTGAAAATACTGAGGGGATAAAAATATCGTAGCAATTTTTGAAATCTATTTTCACAGCATCGGAGGTTTCTCCGCACTCATTCTTAGCAACTACGGTATAAATACCAGAAGCCTTGGCTTGTAAAGTATTCATTGTAGAATTATCTTGCCAGATATAACTTGATTCATCTTTAGGTCCACTTACCAACAAAACAGATTTGTTACTCAATTCAGTACACACAATAGAATCCTTTCCTAATTCAACAACAGGCGTTTTTTTAAAACGAATATTAAAATTTTGATTGACAAAGCACTTTCTGTTATTAGCGAGTAAATTATAAACACCTGATTTGGAAACTACAAGTGTAGAGTCTGTACTACCGAGATTCCATTTATAAATTTTAGCTCCTCGCAGCTTTCCATCTATCCTGTACTGAGGGGTACAGACGACAGTATCTAAAACCAAACCTTGTTTTTTATCAAAAATGGCGACATCAATAGTATCTGATGCTCGACAATTTCCGAAAGTCACTTCAACACTATATATATTTTCATTTTTAACCTCTAAAGTGGGTTGAGCAGACCCATCCGACCATTTATAAGTGTATAAGGGTGATTTCTCCGCTCTTAAAATCATGGTATCACCGTTACAAATAGCTGTATCGATGCCCAAATTAACCACAGGTGGTGGCAATAAAAGTACCCTAACCGTATCATAACTCACGCATTGCCCCGTGGAAACAATGACATTGTACCTACCTGAGTCACTCACCCAAAGAGTAGCTGTTGTATCATCGGTATTCCAATAATATGAAATTGCAGCGGTTGTGGTCGCATCCAATAATGAACTATCGCCTTGGCATAATTTAATAGTATCGGGCAAAGTATTATACGGTTTTGAGCCATCACGCACTGTTATAGATGCATTTCCTACGCAGGCATTATAGTCGGTTACAGTAGCGGTAAAAGTAGCGGGCGAATTTGCCATGATTGTATTTGTTCTCTCGCCAGTTGACCACTGCACGGCTCTATAATTCCCTTCTACCACGAGTGAAGTTGAGCGACCGTTACACACATAGGGCACGCCAGATATATAGGGATTGGGTAAAGGATTGACTGTCAATGTTTTAGAGTCATTAAAAGCCCTGTTTTGAGCATCTGTTACAGTTATTGAGTAGGTATTGGCAGAGCCAACTTTAATTGATTGGGTAGTTGCTCCCGTTGACCACAGATAGCTTGAATAACCATCAACACCAGTCAATATAGTTGAATCTCCTTGACAAATGGCATTCGTACCATTTATTAAGACCATCTGAGCGAATAAATTAGGCATAAAAATGACTAAAACACTGAGGGGGGTAAGCCATCGCCACAGAATTCGTTTTAATAGATGTTGCTTTGAAAATCTAAGTCGAGCGGGTAAAAGGATATGCTTCGGTTGTAGATTCATTGGGTGGTGTCCTTAACGTTTTTCAAAAAATAGATGTCCTTTATGCGTGTTTTTATGGTTTAAATAGATAATTCCTTAGCAGAACGACCATAACAAATAATTTATTTTAAAATAATAAAAAATCAAAAGTTAAAAAACTCCATTTTAACTATAAAAAAAACTCCCTTTCAGATTTGATAGCTGAAAGGGAGCAGTATTTTAAATTAAAGAGTTATCTTATACTTTCTCTTTTAAAGTCTTCTTTTTGGTATCTGTCTCAGTTGTTGTAGACTGATATTCAGATAAATCAAGATTTTTGGAGAAGTCCATCATAACAGGAGCCGCAACAAAAATTGATGAATATGTCCCCGCCAATAAACCTACAAATAAAGCAAATGCGAAGCCTTTGATACCTGCACCACCTACGATGAATAGAATGAATGTTACCATTAAAACGGTCAAAGATGTGATGATAGTACGGCTTAATGTTGAGTTAATACCGTCATTGATAACTTGAGCCATTGGCTTTTGAGTGTATTTACGCATGTATTCACGGATACGGTCATAAACGATAACCGTGTCATTGATAGAGTAACCCACAATAGTCAATAACGCTGCAATGAAGTCTTGGTTAATTTCCATACTCCAAGGCACCAAGCCATGGAAAAGAGTGAAAATCGAACACGTAATGAGTACGTCGTGCACAGCCGCAATAACGATACCCAAAGCATATTGCCAACGACTGAAACGGAATAAAATATAGACACCAATAATGAGGATACCAAAGAACGTCGTCCAAATTGAACTTGATTTGATATCATCCGCTACAGTGGGTCCTACTTTTACTGAAGATTTGATATGGGTAGCGTTTACATCATGATTTTTGAATTTTTCATAATCTAACTTTCCACCAGAAAGGCTATTAATACCTTCAAATAGCTTCTGAGTCACTTTTTCTTGAACACCCTCTCCTTTTTCAGTAATAAGATAAGATGTTGTGATATCATAAGTGTTATCTGTATTGACTGCTTTTACAATTGTAGATTGACCTTCAAATGACTTAGTTAGCGCGTCACGCATTTGGTCGATGCTAATTTTTTGGTCAGCTGCAACCTCAAATTTATAACCACCTTTAAAGTCAACACCTAATTCAAAACCGCGAGTAAAGAAACTTACTACACCCGCTAAAATGATAGCAGTAGAGAATAGATATGCTTTTTTACGCAAAACCATCCAGTCCCAATTGATGCCTTTGAATGCACCCTCACTGAATTTTGCGAAGAAACGAATATCCTTTCCTTTACCAGTCCAATAATCAACCATCAAACGGCTTACTAAAATAGCTGTGAAAAGGGTGAAAACAACACCGATTGCCAATACCACACCGAAGCCTTTGATAGGTCCGATACCTTTCCAAATCAAGACAACTGATGTTAAAAACGCTGTTAAGTGACCGTCAATAACGGCTGACATGGAGTGTTTGAAACCATCCGTTATAGCTTGAGCCGTTGATTTCCCTTCGGCTAATTCCTCTCTGATACGTTCATAAATAATTACGTTCGCATCCACAGCCATACCCATTGTTAATACGATACCTGCGATACCCGGCAATGTCATTACTGTACCGTAAGATGTCAACGCACCAATAATTAGGAATAAGTTTAAAAACAAAGCAATAATAGAGATTAAACCACCTGTGCTATAATAAATGCTCATGAAAAGCAAAATAGACAAAAATGATAAAGCCAATGCCATTACTGAATTGCGAATATTTTCAGCACCCAATGTAGGCCCTACCACATTCTCTTGGATAATCTCAGCTTTTGCAGGTAATTTACCTACTTGAAGTATGCTCGCTAAATCTTGAGCTTCTTGAACAGTATAGCTGCCTGTGATAGATGAGTTACCACCAGTAATTGCGCTTTGAACACGAGGAGCAGAAACAACTTCATTATCCAATAAAATCGCTACTTCACGGTTATTATCACGAACGCATTGAGTTGTCAAAGCAGCCCATTGAGCAGCACCTGCATTATCCATTTGGAGTGAAACACCAATTCCGCCACCGCCATCGTCAGTTTGAACACGCGCATTTGTTACGCGCTCACCATCCAAAGCTGGACCATCTTTACCTGCTGATTTTTTTACAGCGTATAAATCGTAAGCGCCTGTTGATTTTCCAGTGGCATCTTTAATAGCATCTTTACCCCATACAAAAATCATATCACGCGGAAACTTTGACGCTATTTCTGGTTGCGTCAAATATTTCATCACTATTTCTCTTTTATTTTTTTCAGCTATACCCACTACTGCTGGCGACATATTGCCACCATTAGGGCTTAAAACTGAAAATAATGGACCAGCAGTCATCGCAGTTGCCGAATCTTTTTTCATTAAAGAGTCAGGCTTACCTGCTTGAAGTGCTTTTAATGTATTATCAGCATCCACTAAAGTATTACCTAATTGTGGATCATTTATTCTATATACTTCCCAAAATTCCAATTTAGCGGCTTTTGTCAAGAAACTTCTTGCACGCTCAGGGTTTTCAATACCCGGTAATTCCACAATAATGATGTCTCTGCTGGCATCCAATGAAATATTAGGTTGAACAACACCCAACTTGTCAATACGGCTTTTCAAGCGTTGGTTCGTTTCCTTAACCGTTTCATTCGCCTTTGTACGGAGCAACGCTTGTACTTGAGCATCACTTGATTCCAAGTTAATTTGACCTTTCAATGTTTCATTGCGAGCAAAAATGCTCGCCAATTTGCCATCACCAGCTATTTTCTTATATTCTTGAACGAAAAGGGTAATAAAATCACCTTGGGATTCCGTTTGAGCCTTTTGAGCCTGCGCAATCGCTTGAGTGAAATTAGCGTCAGTGCTGTTTCCACTTAAAGCCCGTAAAAAGTCTTTTAAGTCCACTTGCAACAATACACTCATACCACCTTTCAAGTCAAGTCCCAAAGCCAATTGTCTTGCTTTAAGCTCCTGATAAGTATAACTTCCGATAAGCGGCACAGAAAATACCTTCACGCTCGACATTGAATCCAAATAATGACTGCGCGCTATTCTTTCTGCACTTACTTTGTCACCCATTTCAGTAGCGGCCATTTTTTTAGCATAAGCCTCAGCCTCTTTTTCTACTCGATTTGTCGGGATATAGTAAATGAACTGCCCTGCACAAATCAGCAACAGCAAAACCAAAAAAAACTTGACAATACCTTTACTTTGCATTTTAATATAAATTTGATTGTTTAAATCAGTCTCTTACCCGTTTGTGTCCAGTAACTGTTCATAGATTTTTTTAGACCGGAATGAAATAAGCGACTTTGGTTGTAAATTTTTATTTTTCTAAAGCCTTGATTCTGAATTAATTATAAAAACATTTTAAAAAATATATCTCTTTTTTAAAAGATTTTATCGATTCTTTTTCAATAAGCCTGCAAATATACAGGTTTTACTTAAAAAACGAATTAATTGTTGCAAAATACCGTTTTTTCGATACATAAACCCGTGAGCCTTTCTTTAATCAAATTAAGTTCCATAGTTTCAGTTTTACGAAAAATTACCGTTTTTAGAGTACATAAAAATGACTTTTACCGAATTTCTTCTCACCTTTGCTTTTTTAGACAATAGATCTTTAGTCCCGAGTGCTCATGATACACATTAGACTGAATGTTTAGCATATTTAAATCTATTGTCTAATTCTACTTTGGCACTTTGTCAAACCCGTGTCACCGCTCCAAGCGGTGGCACGGATTTAAACCTGATTTTGACTTATAATCCGTGCCACAGCTTAGAGCGGTGACACGAGTTTGATAAAGTGCCAAAGTAGAACTAATATCTAAAAATCTATCGTCTATAAAAACATGCAAGCAAAAAAATCGTTTGGACAGCACTTTCTAAATCGTCCTGAAATAGCCGAAGAAATAGCACACAGCATCACTCTCATTAACCATACACCAAGGGTTTTGGAAATTGGTCCGGGGCAAGGTATGCTTACACAGCTTTTATTAGAGCGTCAGAAGACCGAACCATTCGAGTTCGTGGCTGTTGAAGCGGATAAAGATATGGTGGCTATTTTGAATAAAACTTATCCAACTCCCCCCCTCAGTATAAAAGATAAAAATATAGGTGTAAAAGTCATTTTTGAGGATTTTATGAAAACAGACGTTCATAAAGTCTTTGATGGACAGGAGTTTTGTCTCATCGGAAATTTCCCCTACAATATTTCTTCTCAAATTTTAATTAAAATGATTGAAAATCGGGAATTGATACCCGAAATGGTCGGAATGTTTCAAAAAGAAGTAGCCGATAGAGTTGTATCGAAGCCAGGAGGAAAGGAATTTGGCATTATCAGCCTTTTGGTTCAAGCGTTTTATGAAGGAAAAGTGATTATTAATGTGGATAAAAGCTGTTTTACGCCACCGCCCAAAGTACAATCAGCAGTCATTCGCTTAGTCAGAAAAGACAATCAAGATTTGGGATGCGATGAAAAACTATTCAAAAGAGTGGTAAAACAAGCTTTTTCACAACGCCGGAAAATGTTAAGAAATACATTAAAACCGTTCTTTGAAAAAGACCCCTCAGTATTAAACGATGTTTTTTACACAAAACGCCCCGAAACCCTCAGCTTAGCTGATTTTGTAAAACTGACCCAGTTGGTAAAAAAAATGAGTGATGAGTGATGAGTGATGAGTGATGAGTGATGAGTGATGAGTGATGAGTGATGAGTGATGAGTGATGAGTGATGAGTGATG
>JANPHO010000081.1:0-7535 GCA_031424515.1 Saprospiraceae bacterium | reverse complement strand
ACCCCAAAATACTGTCACGCCCAGTCGTGATGATGCTGAAATCATCAAGGGGGTCGTTAAAATGACCGATTTATATGATTTAGCTTCTGTCACCAAAATTAGCACCTCGGCTTTGGCGGTGATGCAAACGATGAGTTCGGGTAAATTTGATTTGGATAAAACATTCGTGGATTATTACGCTGATTTCGTAAATTCAAACAAAGCAAGTCTGAAATTTAAAGATATGTTGACCCATAAGGCGGGTCTTAGGGCTTGGATTCCGTTTTGGCAAAATTGCATAGATTCGGTTCAAACTGTGAAAAACAGCGTAATTTACAAGGAAAAATACGCTAAAAACTTCAAATTAGGCTTTTTTCAACGCCTTTTTGGGGGAAAGAAAAAACAGGATAAAAAAATAGCTCAAGCGATTCGGTCAGATAAAAATCTGTGGAAAGAGAGTTTCACTCCAGCTTCCGTTACTTGGTTACCGAATACGTTTTCAAATACCCCAAATATGGATTTTACGGTTCAAGTAACCGATAATCTCTGGTTGCATAAAAATTACAGCCAAACCATTTTTAAAGACATCAAAGATTCACCTTTAAAACCCGAGCAAGGCTACGTGTATAGCGATTTGCATTATTACACTTATCCAAGCCTTTTCACAAAATTAACGGGCGTAGAATGGGAAACTTATTTGAAAAAAACTTATAAAGCGATCGGCGCTAACTCATTGACTTACAATCCGTTGCGCTTTTATTCTAAAGCCCAAATTGTGCCCACCGAGTATGATTCTTTTTTCCGTAAAACGCTCATTCATGGGCGCGTACACGACGAAGGAGCAGCCATGTTGAATGGCATTTCGGGTCACGCAGGTCTTTTTGGCAATGCCAATGATTTGATGAAATTGATGCAATTATACCTTCAAAAAGGCTCTTATGGTGGGCAGCAATTCATAAAGCCCGAAATAGTAGATTATTGCACTAAATACCAATTTCCAGAGCTAAAAAACCGCAGAGGTATCGCCTTTGATAAGTTAGATTTTAATAAAAAAGTCAGTAATGGCCCCCAGTCTGCATCGCCCGAAAGTTTCGGGCATTCAGGTTTCACGGGCACTTTTACGTGGATTGACCCTAAATATAATATTGTGTATGTATTTTTATCGAATCGTGTCTATCCAACCCGCGACAACGGTAAGATTGGCACTTTAAATATTCGGACGGAAATTGGGGAAGCCATTTATCGGAGTTTGAAGAAGTAAGTCACCCCTCAGTCATACAAAGCTTGTCATGCTTACAGCTTGATGGCGAAGAATGCGCCAATGGAGCGAAACGCACCATATTTTTAATTAAAACAAAGTAGTCAAATCAATTTAAAAAATGAAAATTTTAAAGCTCGTTTTAACCTTTCTCTTTGGTGCATTTATGATTTTCGGTGGTGTCAATCACTTTCTAAAGCCAGCTATGTATTTTCCCTTTTTTCCTGATTTTTTACCTAAAGAAGCCCTTAATTATTTGACAGGTATCGCTGAAATAGTGGTAGGAATCGGCGTTTTTATCCCTAAATACCGCACGCAAGCGGCTTTGGGCATCTTGATAATGATGTTGGCATTTTTACCACTTCACATTTGGGATGTTTTCAAAGAAAATCCGGCCATAGGAAGCCACCAAGCCACTTTAGTGCGTTTGCCTATTCAGTTTGTGCTTATTTTTGGGCATGGTATATTTCAAGAAGTGAAAAATCAGATTGATGATTCGTAATTCGAAATCAAATTCATGATTAGTTGGTCTAATCCAATAAATGTGGGGAATCAGTATTAGCCAAAAATTGTATGATAATTCCATCTAATAAATCAGTATCTTTGTAAAGTGAAAATAAATTCACACCTGTCCCGCCAGTTACGGGAATATTTAAAATTGACAAAAAATGAGCAAAGACAAAGGCGTTAAAAATATTAAAAAGGCACCCGCGGATAAGTCCACCGGTAAAATAAAAGAAGTTTCTGCCTATAAATCGGAAGGTAAAAATGGCAATAAAATAATCGTTCCTGATTCTACTAAAACTGATGGTAAAACAGGTGGAAAGAAATAAGCCTTTTAAAATAGCTAATTTTATAATAAAATGGTTTTCCCAATTACTCAGGAAAACCGTTTTATTTAAATTGATATTCAATGGTTTACACTTTCATTAAAATTTTAATTTGAAACCATACACAAAAGTTATTATGTATGGTTTCAAAAATTTTAATAGCATAATAGCTCATCAAAATGCACTAAAATATATTTTTATTCAATCGAGTAGGATGGCTCATTCGGGGCTTGCTCCCTATAGTTGTATGGTTTGAGTAGAGTAAATAAAATCGGGTTTTGAGTATAAAAGCTCAAAACCCATATTATAAGTCTAAATATGAAGCCTTTGGCAACATCAAGCTAAAAGCATGAATGAGGAATATTAGTTCTTCAATATTTTTTCAGTGAAAATCAATTTACCCTCTTTTTGAACGCGTAAAAAATACAAACCGTGGGTTAAAGTGCCTAAATTTAAGCCGATTTGATTCTCGCCGTCTACAATTTGAATATTCTTTTGAATCACATTTCTACCCATTAAATCAGAAATGACGATTTGAGCATCCATTGATTGATTGCTACCAAATTCCACTGTCATCATTCCATTAACTGGATTAGGGTACACTTTTGCTTCAAAAGCTTGACCATTCAATTCATAAATCGCCGTTGGTAAACATTCTAAAGTCAAAGCTTTTCCTATCTGACCACGAATTTCACCACCACCATTGGCTGTTGTATGTACATTAAAATACATCAAATCGTTAATTGCAGAATCCGCCGCTGCTGTTGTACCAAATGTGAAAACACCACTGAAAGCATTATTGCCAGCAGAAGTTGAAAAACCTTGGTAAACACCACCATTTGTCCCTTTGGCAGCTCTATGAATATGTGCAGAAGCCGCATTTCCTGTTAATCCATTAGTAACTACGCTATAATAACCTAACTGCTTATTTCTATCTACTGAAAGGAATCCAGCCCCAATCGCAGTTGAAACATTAACAGGAACTTCTTGCTTTGCACATAAGTCACCTACCATACCTTCATGTAAAGTTGTCGAAACTTGACCGCGGATTTCGCCTCCAGAAAAAGCTGTTGTATGTAAATTTACATACATTTCTTCTTTCAAAAATTTATTAAAATTATCATTTGAAAGAGCTATTTTATCCACGTAAGCCAATGTTGGAGCCCGATTATAGGCTGTTAAGGCTGTTATGACTCCACCGTTTACACCAACAACACCATTATGAAAATGGGCTGCTGAAGGTGAAATGCTGTCATACAAAACAGCATATTGCATTGAATCCAAGCTAAAATTCATCCAACCAACCATTAAAGACTTACCTTTTGAAGCAGTTGCAGGTACTTCTTGTGCACCATCAATAAGAGCATCAAAACCAATAGGTCCACTAACTTTACCAAGCTGCCCCCTTATTTCACCACCGCTATTGGCTGTAGTATGGATATTTACATATACTTTTCCAGCATTCAAGCTATCAATAAATTTTGAATCTGGTAAAACGATACTTCCAGATAGGACATTACCATTTCTGGTCAACGAGAAAGCCACATCTCCTGTTTTATCCGCAGCACCATAATGGAAATGTGCGCCAGTAATAGCTCCAGTAAGACCTGATGCAACTATTTTATAATCAACTCGTAACAGATTTTTTGATATCACTACCGAAGCCAAACCCAGTCCACTAACATTGACAACAGGAACTTCATTGAAGCCACTCATCAATGTCCAATAATGTGTATCCGTTTGAAGCGATAATTGACCTCTTATTTCACCACCCGAGTTAGCTGTAGTGTGAACATTAATGTAAATACTATCCTTCATCATAGCCAAAAGGAAAGGTTGAATTGAAGCTGCTGGTATTTTACCGTAAATACGATTGCCCTTTACATAAGTCAGAAGGCTTAACACAGTGCCTCCAGAAACACCCGATACAGCTTTATGAAAATGGCAATTAGTTACTGGCCCACTTAAACTATCAAAAACACCATTAATTGTCATTGAACGGTCTTCTTCAAGCGTAAAAGTGACTAAACCTTTAGCTTTGGTGCTGACAGATGGTACTTCTTGACTACCTGAAAGCTGAGCAGTTAATAAAATACGACCATCTTTATTTGCAAATACAGCAGATGAAATACATAAAAAACAAGCAGAAATAATGAGGTAAATGTTTTTTTTCATTTAAAAAGATTTTAGGAATAATTATTTTTAAAAATTTATGTAAATTAAAGACTACCAATTAGAGCTCCTGAAAATTGAATTTACATATAAATGTACTACGAAGATATAAGAACTTCAGTTTTCTTATAACCTTTATAAATATAATAAGTTTTAGTATTATCAATGTTTTAACAATTTTCATTTTTAAATTAAAATCATACCCCTCAGTATTTTCTATATTTTAAAAGGAAAAACCCTATTTTTGCGCTCCAATTTATTCATCATTCATTCAAAAACAGGTTTTAAACTATTAAAATCCGTACTTTTATAATAAAAATTATGGCAGGAAATACATTTGGCAGTGCATTCAGAATTACAACTTTTGGCGAATCTCATGGCAAAGCGATTGGCGTTATCATTGATGGATGCCCAGCGGGTTTGGATATTGATGAAACTTTCATTCAGTCAGAGCTTGACCGTCGTCGTCCAGGACAATCCAAAATTGTGACCCAACGCGATGAGAGCGATACCGCTCAAATACTCAGCGGTGTTTTTGAAGGTAAAAGCACGGGTCATCCTATTTCAATAGTGATTTATAACGAAGACCAACGCTCTAAGGATTATAGCCACATTGCGGATAAATACCGCCCTTCTCACGCTGATTATACCTATCAAATGAAATATGGTGTTCGTGATTATAGAGGTGGTGGTCGTTCATCGGCGCGTGAAACGGCGGCACGTGTAGCGGCGGGTGCTGTGGCTAAAATGTTGCTGCGTACTGAGGGGATTGAAGTGAACGCATATGTGAGCCAAGTAGGTGCATTAAAAACACCGAAAGCATATAAAGAATTGAATTTCAATGAAATAGAAAGTACGCCTGTTCGTTGCCCTGATTTAGAAACGGCTGAAAAAATGATTGAATTGATTCAAGAAGTAAAAAAAGCGGGAGATACAATCGGTGGCATTGTGACGGGAGTA
The DNA here is from genome assembly GCA_031424515.1 of Saprospiraceae bacterium. Lineage (GTDB taxonomy): Bacteria > Bacteroidota > Bacteroidia > Chitinophagales > Saprospiraceae > JAAFJT01. The sequence continues at coordinate 2,336 of JANPHO010000081.1, read as the reverse complement.
GTCCAAGGCTGCCCCGTTGGATTAGGTGAACCAGTTTTTGACAAACTTCATGCTGACCTTGCAAAAGCCATGCTCAGTATCAATGCGGCCAAAGGGTTTGAATATGGTTCTGGCTTTGAAGGCATTGAATTAAGAGGTTCAGCCCATAATGACGCATTTTATATGTCGCCACTGCGCCATCAAGCCAACGGCATGACTGAGGGGGGTGTTGTGAAAACCCGTACTAATCACTCAGGCGGCATCCAAGGTGGCATTTCGAATGGTGAAGACATTTATTTCAAAGTAGCGTTCAAGCCCGTAGCGACTATCATTATGGCTCAAGAAAGTGTGAACCAAGCTCAAGAAAGTGTAGAAGTGACTGGACGTGGCAGACATGACCCTTGTGTTTTACCCCGTGCAGTGCCCATTGTGGAAGCAATGACAGCTCTTGTTTTAGCGGATCATTTGTTGCGGAATAGAAATTGTAAGGTTTAAATCATCTCAAATTTTATCAAAAAAGGTCAAAATACAAATGTGCAGTACTCAAACATGACGTTGGGCACTGCACTTTCATTAAACCTCTACCCCCTCAGTATTTCGACCATCTCCTTTAAATTATTCGACAACCAATGTCGTCGTTCCTAATAATTGCCCTTACCTTAGGCAATCATTTTATCTATTATTTCAAGTCTTATTTAAAACCATATTTGTATGAAAAACCTCGTTTTTACTTGCATTTTAAGTGCATTTTTAGGCAATATAGCTTTTGCTCAAGATGCACCTGATGAAAAAATCAATAAAATAATCCGTAAACACGGTATGGATCAAAGCAAAGTCATGGAAACGGCTTTTTATCTCACTGATGTTTATGGCCCCCGTTTGACAGGCTCTCCCATGTTAGATAAAGCAACAAAATGGGCGCAAAACCAATTAACCGCTTGGGGTTTACAAAATGTGCATACTGAGGCTTGGGGACCCTTTGGTAGAGGTTGGGAGTTACAACACTTTGAAGCCCATGCCGTTGAACCTAATTATTTCCCGATTTTAGGTTATCCAAAAGCTTGGTCGCCTTCAACGAAAGGAACCATAACGGGCGAGATTATTTATTTTAAAGCCAATACAATTGAAGAATTGGCTCAATATAAAGGCAAATTGACGGGTAAATTCGTTTTGATGGACACTATTCGTACCTACAAGCCGGGTTTTGAATCCGCTGCAAAACGTTTAGCCGATTCGTCGCTCTTAGAAATGGCTAATGCACCCAAACCCACACCGAGGTCGCTTCGAAATTTCGGTTTCGGCGACAGTGAATTTAGCAAAGCGATGCGAAAGTTTTTGTATGATGAAAAGCCATTGGGGACGATTGACCGAAGTTATAAAGGGGACTTGGGAACAGTTTTTATCTCAGGCGCACAAGCTAAAGATGGAGCTGCAAGAGACGAAGGTGCTGAGGTAATGCCTCAAATGACAATTTCAGTTGAGCATTATAATAGGATTTTCCGAATGGCTCAAAAAGGGATTCCGGTGAAATTGAGTGCAGAAATAAAAGCAACTTATACAAATCCAGATAAAATGGAGCACAATCTCATCGCCGAAATTCCTGGTACAGATTTGAAAGATGAAGTAGTTATGTTCGGAGCGCACCTTGATTCATGGCAATCTGGAACTGGCGCAACGGATAACGCCGCAGGTTCGGCTGTAATGATGGAAGCAGCTCGCATTTTAACGGAAATGATAAAAGAAACAGGTATCAAACCCCGTCGCACTTTGCGCATGGCATTGTGGACAGGCGAAGAACAGGGCTTATTAGGCTCAATGGGCTATGTCAATCAACATTATGCTGAGCTCAAAGGGCGTACCGTTCAATCGCTGAAACCTGAACAAGCTAAGATATCGGCTTATTATAATTTGGATAATGGCACTGGTAAAATTCGCGGTATTTATTTGCAAGATAATGAGGCAGTCCGACCAATTTTCAGAAGCTGGTTAGACCCCTTCAAAGATGTACAAGCCAGTACCATTACTATTTCAAATACGGGAGGAACGGATCATCAATCATTTGATGCCGCAGGAATCCCCGCTTTTCAATTCATCCAAGACCCCATCGAATACCAAACCCGCACGCACCATTCAAACATGGATAATTGGGATCAATTGATTGAAGGTGATTTGAAACAAGCGGCAACGATTATTGCATCTTTTATATGGCATACGGCTCAGAGAGATAGTTTATTGCCACGTAAAACTTTGAAGTTGGATTAAAAAAAGCTATTACACCTATTTTATTTAGAGTATGTTTTGAAATTATATGGCTAAATTTTATAAATTTTTCAATTGCATAAACTATTGACAATCAA
>JANPHO010000080.1:0-5066 GCA_031424515.1 Saprospiraceae bacterium | reverse complement strand
AAACAACTACCCCTCAGTATATTGGCACTTTTAGTGACATTTCCAGTATTTTTAATCGGTTTTATAAATAATATTCTTCCTGCTTGGTTCAGTAATAAAATGATTCGATGGATGAAAATAGATAAAGCTTATGATACCACGATTCGTTATGTGTGCGGGCTGATGTTTTTTCCGTTGTTTTGGTGGCTACAAAAACTACTTTTGATTAAATTATTAAATTACACTTTTAACGGTTGGTTATACGCCCTAATTTCAATTATAACGGGCTTAATTGCTTATTGGTACTATAAAAAAGCGTCCCAAATATGGGATTATTGGACATTTAAAAAGAAACAGAATTATAGCGAATTAAATTCTTTGCGTCAAACCGCTGTCACAGCTTTGAGTAAAATAAATTCCATTTAAAGGTATTAAATTCTCTTTTAAAAAGCTAAATCTTCATTTTTAAAGAAAAAAGAGCCAGTAAAATTATTTACTGGCTCTTTTTTTTTAATAATCATGAAATTTTGAAAAAAGGCTAAAACCAAAAAACGGGTAAAAATGCCAAAATTAGTGTGAAATATGTCACAAAGACTTATGTTTAAAAAATTGGTACGAAATTAGTCTATTTAGGGTATTATAGGATTAAATAAAAACTTACAATTCATAAGATCATTACAATTTTAAAATGAGAAAACTATTATCACTCTTAATCATTACCCTCCCTTTTTTACAATCGCACGCTCAACAAGTTATTGCTTCTCAAAGCTTTGAGACTGCAGCACCCAGCAATCCGATGACCTATAAAATCACAGGTACTGGCGGTGTCGCACAAGGTTACAGCGGTATGTCACCTTTGGAATATGTATCTAGTGAATCACCTTTTTACTCAGATGGCAATACTGGCTTTGGTGTTTGTAACACTGAAAGAATCATCGACTTTGACCCAGTCAATACTACCAATTATTCGAATGCTAAGTTAAGTTTTAATCTTGCGGCATTCGGAAACGCATCAGGTACAGGTCTTGACGCTACAGATAATGTGATGGTTCTAATAAGTACAAATGGAATATCATATAACCAGCAAGTCCAAGTGACTGGAAAAAATCAATCTTACTGGAGTTATTCTGCCGCTGGTATAGCTTCTACACCATATAATACAACAGGGGTAGCAGCAGTTTACAGTCCAGAAGGTTCTGGGGATAGAAGTACGGATGGCTTAGCGGTAGTTGAGGTTACTAATTTACCTCAAACGGCTACTTTGTATGTACGCCTAATAATGACAAATAATTTTTCTAATGAAATATGGGTAGTAGACAATGTCAAACTATCAGGTCTTCAGGCATTACCCGTAGAAATGTCGAATTTTTCAGTTCAATGTACCGGTAAAGAACATCTGGTTGAGTGGACTACTGCTTATGAAGAAGATGTAGAATCTTTCATGGTAGAAAGGGGCAAAACAGCAAACCAATTTGAGCAAATTTCGGTAGTAAAACCTATGGGTGCTGGTGGCTACACTTTCACGGATGCCAATCCTTTTAATGGTACTACTTATTATCGCTTGAAAGTGATGGATAAAGATGGACGTTACACCTATTCAAAAGTAGCAAGTGCCTCTATCAATAACTCAAAATGGCGCATTTATCCAACGGTTGCTGAAAGCCACATTGTACTTGAAAAGCAAAGTGAAAATGAGAATGTTATTGTCAATGTATTCGATGTATCAGGCAGAACTGTTTTGACGCAACTCGTTAGAGGTGAGGAGACAAATATTCAATTGGATTTGAATGGCTTAACTAAAGGGGTATATTTCATTAGAATAAATGACCACGCGGAGAGATTTATGAAAATGTAATATCTCGATTATATATAATTGAAATTTTTAAAAAGCAACTTTGAGTCATGTCAAAGTTGCTTTTTTGTTTTTTATTAAAATTCTTTTGAGTAAGATTTGTTGAAAAAACTAATTTTGCAGTCTTATTCAAAAAGATACACCATGTTTTTTAAAAATATTATTGGTCAAACCAAAGCCAAACATACTTTGCAAGGAATGATTGAGAGCGATCGAATGCCTCATGCACTCCTCTTTCTGGCACCACAAGGTGCGGGTGGGCTGCCACTGGCGATGGCTTTTGCTCAATATGTATTATGTACGAATAAAACGGATGGCGAACCTTGCGGGAAATGTACGCACTGTACCAAAGCCGAGAAAATGATTCATCCCGATATTCATTTTTCCTATCCCACCATTGGCTCTAAGACAGTAGCAACGCACGTGCTCAAAGAATGGCGGGCAGCCGTGAGTGAAAATCCCTACCTCAATATCAATCAATGGCTTGAAAAATTAGACGCTGAAAATAAGCAGGGCAACATTCCAGTAGCAGAATGCGTAGAAATTATCAAAAAATTGAGTCTTAAGATATTTGAAGCATCGCATAAAATATTAATTATGTGGCTGCCTGAATACTTGGGAAAAGAAGGCAACCGTTTATTAAAACTGATAGAGGAGCCGCCAGCAGACACTCTTTTTATATTGGTTGCCGAAAATCAAGATTTGATACTTAATACAATTTTGAGCCGTTGCCAATTAGTGACATTGACACCACTGCACGATGAAGAGATAAAAGAAGGCTTAATACTGAGGGGTATCAATGAAAGAGATGCGGAATCAGTTTCACATTTATCAGAAGGTAATTTTAATGAAGCGATGATATTGGCTCAAAATGCTGAAAACGATAATGCCAATATGTTTTTGGATTGGATGCGCGCATGTTTCAAAGGAAATGGCGTTGAATTGGTCAATTGGGTAGATAAGTTTGCTACCATAGGGCGTGAAAAACAAAAGCTATTTCTTAAATATGGCTTACATTTTTTAAGGGAATTAATGGTTTTGACCACCACAGGTAAAGATGATTTGAGACTCAGAGGCGAAGAACTCAATACGGCTTTAAAAATGAAAACTGTTATTCAATTTAGTAAAATTGAACCGATTTCAAAGCTATTTGACGAGTGCAGTTATTTCATAGAACGCAATGCCAATCCTAAAATACTCTTTCTCGACGCCAGTATCAAAATGAATAAAATACTGAGGGGGTAGGGTTTTAAGAATAATGATTACTGATTCTGGATTGAAGAAGTGACTTAATATCAAATCAATGTTCATAAATCACAGACTTTTTATTAGTTTTGCATTTAGTAAGTAGGCTTTTTTTAAAACTTTACTACTTACAGCCACCAAAACTCAGGAAATACTGAGGGGGTGTATTTAAAAATCATTTTATATTAACCATAATAGATTTATATATAACAAATGGCTTGTGCAAGTTGTGCAGTTGGAAAAGATGGGAAGCCGGGCGGTTGCAGCGGAAATTGTAGTGGCGGTTGCAACAGAATGAATACTTTTGACTGGCTCGCAGAATTAGATATACGAGATACTGGGGATTTTGACCTTACAGAAGTTAGTTTCAAAAACGGTGCTCGTAAAGAATTTTATCATAACCCTCCTTTTACCCATGCTTCTACAGGCGATTGGGTTCTCGTAGAAGTGCCCGGTGGTGGTGGCTACGATATAGGAAAAATATCCCTCTCTGGTGACCTTGTAAAAATGCAAATGAAAAAGAAATCCGTAAAAGATGGCTCTCTTTTTCTAAATGTTATTCGCAAAGCTAATCAACGGGATATTGAAAAATTAGAAGAAATACGTGCCAGCGAACGTGAAATGATGATTCGCGCCCGCGTGATATCCCGCACGCTCGACCTCGATATGAAAATCGGGGATGTAGAATTTCAAGGTGATGGTCGTAAAACAACGTTTTTCTACACCGCCGATGGTCGGGTGGATTTCCGTGAATTGATACGCCATTTCGCTAAAGAATTCAAGGTGAAAATTGAGATGCGCCAAATTGGTGCGCGTCAAGAATCTTCACGTGTGGGTGGTATCGGGTCATGTGGTCGTGAATTGTGTTGTTCCACATGGTTGAGCGATTTCAAAAGTGTTTCCACTACGGCTGCTCGCTATCAGCAATTGGCTATTAATCAAGCCAAATTAAGCGGTATGTGTGGTCGCTTGAAATGCTGCCTTAATTATGAATTGGATACTTATCTCGACGCCTTAGAAGATTTCCCACCTAATCCAGAAAGACTCAAAACCCAAACAGGTTCTGCCGTTTTAATAAAAACGGATGTGTTCAGGGGTATGATGGTTTACACCTTTGATTCGGGTCCTGAACGGGGCAAGTTTTATACTTTAGCAGTAGCGGAGGTAAAAGGCGTATTGGCTATGAATCAAAAAGGAGAATATCCCCTTGATTTCAAAGATCTTCAAATGATACCTGCTGCTTCTAAAAACCCTGTCGGTGATGATGATGGAGATGACGATGAAATGGACAATGGCTATGGCGGAGATTTGGTAGGGGCTATCGAGCTCCCAGATGACCGTAAAAAGAAGAAAAAGAAGAAGAAAAAACCGTTTGACCGCGCTGCTTCGGATGTGAAAAATCCTGCGGCTAATGGCAATGAGCCAAGAAGCAATAATCCTCCGAGGACTAATCAACCACCTAAAAATCAAGGTGAGCAACGGAATAACCCACCTCGGAACAATAACGATCAAAGACCGCCTCGGAATAATAATGACCAACGGCCACCTCGGAACAATGACGGCGAACAGCGTAATAATCCGCCTAAAAATAATGGCGACCAAAGGAATAACAATGCTAATAATGGGGGCAATGTAAGACCTAATAAGCCTAATAATCAAGGCAATAGACCTAATAATAATCCACCGAATCCTAATGACCCGCCTCGTGAAAAAAGGGAATTTAGGGATAATCGCCCACCGAGGGATAAAAAGGATTTCGATAATAAAGGAGGAGAAGATAAAAATAAGGATAAACCTTAATTTCGTCTTTTCGCTGAATATTTTTAAAACAGAACGGATTAGCACATATTTCTCAACGAAATGGACGCTAATCCGTTTTGTATTTATGGACTTACGTGTTTTGTGTTTCGTGTACACGTAATAGTCGAAATACGCACCCCGAAACACGATAAAAAGAAAAATTTCATTTTTAACGGATATAATTCATTGA
>JANPHO010000079.1:0-6309 GCA_031424515.1 Saprospiraceae bacterium | reverse complement strand
AGGCGTTCTTCCAAAATAGACTTGTGCCATTCAGGTATGTCTTCAGCATCCTTAATTTTAATATCAAAATTGAGACTTTCTAGCAACTGTAGAAAGAATTCTGAATGTTTATTAGGTATTTCTAATGTGATTTTCATTCTTCTTTTTACAAAAATAGTAGGTTTTAGTAAATTAAGCAAACTATATTTTATCCTTATAAGCCTTCAAAAAGCACCCTTGTTCACAGGGTTGATAGCCGCCTTCTTTTTGTAAAATAGCCGTTAAATCATTTAATCTCAATACTTTATCCGTAAAATCGCCTTTTAAATTGGTGCGAATTTTCACAAGGTTTTCTAAAACGCTTTCTAATTCATCGGGGAAGGTGTCCTCCAAAACTTCACGCACACGCTTGGCAACTGTAGGAGACTTGCCATTGGTAGAAATAGCCAATTTCAAGCTGCCTTTTTTAACGACACTGCTGAGGTAAAAATCGCATTCGCTGGGCGTATCGGCAACATTGCATAGAAGGCGTTGCCGTTTGCAATCCGCTTTTATTTGTTTATTGACATCTTTGTCGTTGGTGGCGACGATAGCCAATTGTTTTTCATTTAAATCATTAACATCATAAGGTTTATACACCAATTTCAGATTAGGGTGCTTCTTTGAGAAAGCCACTATTTCGTCCCTAATTTCGGGTGAAACAAGGGTGATTTCAGTGTGCGGGCTATTCTCCAAAACGGCAGTCACTTTCTCCAAACCGACATAACCACCGCCAACAATCAGCAGTTTTAATTCATTTAATTTTAAAAAAACGGGAAATAACTCATTTCGGGTTTCGGATTTTGGATTTTGGATTTTGGGTTGAATACTGAGGGGGGTATCCGAAATCTGAGACCCGAAATCCGAAACCCCTAAGGCTGCCACTTTACCAATAACGATAACTGCAGGTGTACCAATACCACTTTTTTGAGCTTCTTCTTCAATAGTCGCAACGGTAGCAACCACTGTTTTTTGATTTGGTAAACTGCCATTTTGGATGATAGCAACGGGTAGATTTTGCTTGTTTTCAAGGCGATAAACGTCCATAATACGTTTTAACTTGCCCACGCCCATCAGTAAAACAACGGTAGCCTCCGTTTTAGCGGCGGTTTTTAACTCTTCTGACGCGGTACCGTCTTTATTACAGCCTGCCATAACCCAAAAACTATCACTCAATCCTCTGCGCGTCACGGGAATACCCGCCAACTCAGGAACAGCAATGGAACTCGAAATACCCGGAATGACTTCTACGGCAATGCCTGCCGCTTGCGCTACCTCCATTTCTTCATGTCCGCGACCAAAGACGTAGGGATCGCCTCCTTTCAGACGGACTACATGATTGTATTTTGAAGCCGTTTCAAGCAGCAATTGATTGATTTCATCTTGCGTCATGCTGTGTTGATGCGCTCGTTTTCCGACGTATATTTTCACGCAATGTTCAGGGGCATAATCCAAAAGAGCATCATTTGAAAGGGCATCATATAAGATAGCATCAGCACATTGAAGGGCTTTCATGCCTTTTACGGTTATCAAGTCTGGGTCGCCGATGCCAGCACCGAGGAGGGTTATTTGGTTTTTTTTATCCATTTTTACTGATTTTCATAATTCAAACGCTCTATTTCTTTTTAAAATGAGCTTGATACTGAGGGGTGATAAATTAATCAATAGAGCTACAAAGGTAGATGCTTTAGCTTTAGTACGTTATCTCTTCTCTATAAAGTTACCCTTTTAACAGTATTTTAAGTTAAAATACTTGTGTATTCAAGAAAATGGTTTCATCTTTGCACTACTAATTCTATAAAATAAGTAGAATTTAAAAAAATTAGACTGAAATATGGCAATTTTAAAAGACTTAGAATCCCAATTGCAGGGCAAAGATATACTTGAATCTTTAGAATATCTATCAAAAAGATTTGAAGGTGAAATTGTGTTTTCAACCAGCTTTGGTATTGAAGACCAAGTGATAACGGATTTTATTTTTAAAAACAACTTGCCTATTAAGGTGTTTACGCTGGATACGGGTCGTAATTTTCAAGAAACATACTCCACGTGGAGTCGTACACTCTCTAAATATAAGAAACCGATTGAGGTTTTTTACCCGAATACTGAGGGGGTCGAAAAATTGGTGCGTGAAAAAGGGCCCAATAGCTTCTACGATTCGGTTGAAAATAGAAAAGAATGTTGCTTTATCCGTAAGGTGGAGCCTTTAAATAGAGCTTTAAAAAATCAAAAATTATGGATTACAGGCATTCGTGCTGAGCAATCGGCGAATCGCTTGGATATGTCAAACTTGGAATGGGATGCCGCCCATCAACTCGCTAAATTTCACCCTCTATTTGATTGGACTTTTGAAGAAGTCAAAAATTACGTACGTCAAAATGGCATCCCATATAATCCTTTACACGATAAAGGTTTTGTTTCTATCGGCTGCGCGCCTTGTACGCGTGCTATCGCAGATGGTGAAGACTTCCGCGCCGGTCGTTGGTGGTGGGAAGATGCAAGTAAAAAAGAATGCGGATTGCATGTTGTTCAAAGTGTTTAGGTTGTAGTTTTTAGTTTTTGGAGGATCTAAACACTAAAAACTATAGACCAAAACCGTTTTAAAAATCAATTAATTATCAAATATATGAGCCAGTACAAACTTGATTATTTAGACAAATTGGAGGCGGAAGCAATCCATATTTTTAGAGAGATTGGCGGGCAATTTGAGCGTCCAGCTTTGTTGTTTTCGGGCGGTAAAGACTCTATTTTATTGGTTCATTTGGCATTAAAAGCGTTCCGCCCAGGCAAGTTTCCTTTTCCTTTGGTGCATATTGATACGGGTCATAATTTCCAAGAGGTTTTGGATTTTAGAGATAATTTGGCGGCTTCAATTGGTGAGCGTTTAATCGTTCGTCAGGTGGTTGACTCTATCAAAAAACACCGTTTAGAAGATGCTAAAGGCAAATTTCCAAGCCGTAATGCTTTACAAACGTATTGTCTTTTAGATACAATTGAGGAATTTGAATTCGATGCGTGCATTGGTGGTGCGCGCCGTGATGAGGAAAAAGCGAGAGCAAAAGAGCGCATTTTCAGCCACCGCAATGAATTTGGTCAATGGGATCCTAAGAAACAACGTCCTGAATTATGGAATGTTTATAATGGCAAATTAGAAAAAGGTGAAAATATGCGTTGTTTCCCGATTTCAAATTGGACTGAATTAGATGTTTGGAATTATATAAAACGTGAAAATATTGAATTGCCTTCTATTTATTTTACGCATGAAAGAACATGCGTTCGTACTGAGGGGGGGCAATTATTGGCAGTAACGGAACATATTCAACTCGACCAAACAGATGATATCGTAGTGCGCAATGTGCGTTACCGTACCGTCGGTGATGCCACTTGTACCGCAGCTGTTGAAAGCGATGCATTGGATATTGACGATATTATCCAAGATATTACGGATGCTAAAATTTCAGAACGCGGTGCAACTCGTATGGATGACCGTATTTCAGAAGCGGGCATGGAGGATCGTAAGAAAAACGGGTATTTTTAAAATCACAGTAAAATGACTTCTGTAAATTTTAAAAAAGCTATTCTTGAAAGTATTAAAAACGGGGATAATTTGATGGTACAAAGAGATATTTTAATACAATTCAGAGATAGTGGAGGTACAAAGAAAAAAGCTATGATTTATTTAGAAGATTTAAGAACTAATGCTTCTAATGAAATTTTACAAGACATACTACTCGAAATAATGGATTTTGCAAGTGGATGGTGTAAAAAAGAAATGATAGTTTTTGAAGATTGAAAACCAATTAGTTAGAAATAAATAATTATAATGGATTTATTACGATTTATAACGTGTGGTAGTGTGGATGATGGTAAAAGTACCTTAATTGGTCGTTTACTTTATGACTCGCAATCCGTTTCACTTGATATTTTAAACGCGATTGAACGCCAAACGAAGAACAAAGATAATGGTGAAATTGACCTTTCATTGTTGACGGATGGCTTGCGGGCGGAGCGTGAACAAGGGATTACGATTGATATTGCCTATAAATATTTCACGACACCAAAACGCAAATTCATTGTGGCTGATGCACCGGGGCATGTGCAATACACGCGCAATATGGTGACGGGGGCGAGTAATTCAGATTTGGCAATTGTGTTGATTGATGCCCGTTTGGGGGTGATTGAGCAGACGCGTCGGCACTCTTTGATTACGTCGCTATTGGGTATTCCGCATGTGGTGGTGGCGATTAATAAAATGGATTTGGTGGGTTTTGACCCCTCAGTATTTGACAAAATTGTGGGCGACTATCAAGTTTTGGCGGCTAAATTAGGCATAAAAGACGTTCAATTTATACCGATGTCGGCTTTAGCGGGTGATAATGTGGTTGAAAAATCATCCAATATGCCATTTTACAGTGGACCAACTTTGTTGGATTATTTGGAGAAAATTGAGGTGGAAAGTGATGTGAATTTGACCGACCCGCGTTTTCAAGTGCAATACGTCATTCGTCCGATGAGTGAGGAATACCATGATTATCGTGGTTATGCGGGTAAAATCCAGAGCGGGATTTATAAGGTGGGAGATAAGGTTGCGGTATTACCTTCGGGTATCGAATCCACAATTTCACGCATTGAAGTGAATTTAAAAGATGTAAATGAGGCATTTTCGGGACAAGCTGCGGTGCTTCATTTGGCAGATGATATTGATATTTCGAGAGGTGATTCAATAATTTCTCAAAACTCAATCCCGAGTGTTCGGGACAAAACTCAAAACTCGAATGAAATAGAGGCGACAATTTGCTGGTTTGATGAAACACGTTCTTTAAAAGAGGGGAGTAAATTTTTGATTCAAAATGGTGCGAATACAACAAAAGCCGTTGTGAAATCCATTGAATACAAATTAGATGTTTCAACGCTTGAAAAGTGCTCGATTACTGAGGGGGTGTTGAACGACATCGTAAAAGTGCGTTTAAAAACGGCAAAACCACTTGTTTTTGATAATTATCAAAACAATCGGGCGACAGGTGCGTTCATTTTAATCAATGAAAATACGTGCAATACGGTGGCTGCGGGCATGGTTTCAGCTGAATCTCAAACTACAGTTGATGACCTTATCACGGCCGTCGAAGATTTTCAATCGCTTGTAAAAGCGGGTAAAACGCTTGAAGCTATTGAAAAATATTACGCCGATGATATTCAGATACAGGAAAATAGCGAAGCACCACGAGTTGGCAAACAAGCCATGTTACAACGTGAGAAAGGCTTATTAGACCAAATAAAATCGATAGAATTTGACATTTTATCATCAGTCATTGACGAGGCAAAAGGTTTAGTTTTAGGTGAAATGCAGATTAAATATGAAACCCTATCGGGTCATACAAGGCAAATCAGCGAAGCTTTTGTGCAACATTGGAAGGATGGGAAAGTGGTTTTTGAGAGGTTTTATTATAAGTCTTAAATCAATCCACGTTTCAACATTTCAAGTCGTTCAATGATAGAATCTGGATGATTAAGGTCTAAAATTTTAATAGTTGCTGAAGCTATATCAGATTTGGCAATTAATAAACCTGATGATTCTATTGAGAAATGGGAGTGCCAATTGTCAAAGCAAGGATTGTAAAATCGAATAGGGTTTAAAATATCCGAAATAACGGTAGCAATATCTGAACCTTTATTCAAATTACAAATTTGACAAGAATATGCCAAGTTATCAAGGTCGTCGCTACCTCCATGTTTTATACTTATAATGTGGTCAATATGGAATGTGAAAAAAGAGCGAGTATCTGGTAAAAGGCAGTATTCACAACAATAATTAGCTCTTTCAGCGACTTTTCGTCGAATAGAATCGGGGATATAGTGACTCATAGAATAAAATAATTAAGTATTGCTAAGACTACGAAGTTTGGCTAAACGTATTAGACGTTCTAAAACTATAAAATGGTCAAGTTCATCTTTTTCTCTTTTATCGAGTTCATTATTTTTTGATTTTTCAATAAGAGATTCTAGGCGCAACTGCATATCAGGGGTAGCTTTTAAAGCTTGAACTTGATTTGGATTCAATTTCGCAATCAAATCTGCTAATTGATCATATACATTGTAAACAGTCATTATTTGTAAATTTTACAGATTATTTTCAAAGATATTCGCTATTTATTATAAAAATACGATTTTTTATAAAAGTTGAACAATTAATTATCAAACATAAGAATTTTTAAAATTCTAATTATCTGATTAAAAATGACTTTGACAGAAAACAAAAATCTGCCAATCGGCTTGGATACCAACGCTTTACAG
>JANPHO010000078.1:0-2127 GCA_031424515.1 Saprospiraceae bacterium | reverse complement strand
GCGGAACTGGAGTTCCGCCCTACTTTGTTAACTCCTGAAACACATCCGCCACGCTGAATACTTCTTTATGCATTTCCAAAAGCGTCAAATTATTATCCACTGCAAATTTAAAAACTTCCGCTCGAATATCCTTACTCATGTCAGATGCCAATTGATATTTATTATCGCCTAATATTTTGACGTTTTTCACATTGGATATTTTAAAAAGACGTTGATTATCAATGTTTTGTGCAAATTCAACCGTTACGAGCGTTTCACCTTTAATGCGGTTTTGAAGCATATCAATAGTATCATTTGCCACAATTTCGCCTTTATTGATAATCATTACGCGATCGCAAAGGGCTTGTACTTCTTGCATAATATGGGTCGAAAAAATCACCGTTTTTTCTTTCCCTAAGTCTTTTATCAAACGTCGAATTTCTACTAATTGGTTAGGATCAAGTCCCGTAGTTGGCTCATCGAGTATCAATACTGAGGGGTCATGCAACATTGCCTGCGCCAAACCTACTCGCTGACGATAACCTTTTGACAATGCCCCGATGGGCTTCGCTTGCTCCACTGTTAAGCCAACCCGCTCAATCATTTCAGCTACACGCTGCTTTTTTTTATCCAATTTATGCACGCCTGCCACAAATTCAAGGTATTCACGCACATACATATCCTTGTAAAGAGGATTGTGCTCAGGCAAATATCCGACTTGACGACGCACTTCCAAAGGATTTTTTTCAACATCAAAACCATTGACTTCCGCTGAACCACTCGATTGAGGGATGAAACAAGTCAATATTTTCATCGTCGTAGTTTTCCCCGCGCCATTGGGCCCTAAAAAACCCAATATTTCACCTTTTTTTGCTTCAAAACTGATGCTGTCAATGGCACGTTGCTCGCCGTATATTTTAGTTAAATTTTGAACTTTTACCGACATAAAATTTTAATAATTAAGGGTTATTGAGGTGATTTTAAAATCCTTAAAACCATCCAAACAATACCAACTGTATTGATTAAAGTGACAACACCGATGGCATTATGCATTGTTTTAGACTCAAAATTGCCCACAAACAAGAGAAAAAGAGCCATAATTTGAGTGAAAATGAAAATTATTATCCATGTACTATTTTTCATTTCAAGATATTGGTTGAAATATATGTGCAAATTTAAGAAAATCTCCGTCTTTAATATTTATGTTTTTAGATTATAACGCTATATTTTGGTTCAATACCTCAATTTAAACGTTAAAGTTGTATTAAACGTGATAAACTCGTGATATAAAACTCAAATCTTTGCGTCATTATTATACGTATATTCCAAAAGTGGAACAAGAGTTCCTCATAAATCTTAAATTAACCCATTCGGAGCTGGAGTTCCGATTTACATTTTAACTATGAAAAAAATAATTTTTTGTTTAACGTTATTACTAACCTCAAGTTGGGCTTTTTCACAAGCCAATCACGCATCTTTTGATGCTTTATTAAAAAAACACGTTTCGGCAACGGGGAAGGTAAATTACAAGACTTTTAAGGAAGATAAAGCCATTTTGGAGACTTATATCAAGTCACTTTCAGATAATTTACCCGCTGAAAGCTTGGCAAAAGCTGATAAAATGGCATATTGGATCAATGCTTATAATGCCTTGACGATAAAATTGATTCTTGATAATTACCCCCTCAGTAGTATCACGAAATTGGACAATGGAAAGACTTGGGATGTAAAACGCTTCAAATTAGGCTCAAAAACCTATTCTTTGAACGATATTGAAAACGATATTCTACGCCCGATGGGTGATGCGCGCATTCATTTTGCTATTAATTGTGCAGCAAAATCGTGCCCCTCGCTTTTAAATGAGGCGTTCACAAGTAAAAATCTACAAGCTTTATTAGAAACGCGCACCAAACGTTTTGTCAACGACCCTAAAGCGAACGTTTTAAAAGGGAAAGACATCAAAGTTTCTAAGATATTTGACTGGTACGGTAAGGATTTTTACAGTGTTGCTGACTTTGTGAACCGATACGCAACCTCCAAAATCCCGAAGGATGCAAAACTCGGCTACACCGAATACGATTGGTCATTGAATGAATAAGTGAATAAGGTTTTAGGCGACAGCCAAAAGGCGACAGGCGACAGTTTGAT
>JANPHO010000077.1:0-2781 GCA_031424515.1 Saprospiraceae bacterium | reverse complement strand
ATATTGATGAAGTATCTTTATTTGAACGCCAGGCTGTTCTTGGTCAGATTTATAAAAGTTTAGGAAACTACCCCAAAGCTACTGATTTATTATCTGATGTTCTAGAGCAAGCTTTAGAAAGATTAGGGCAAAAACACCCCAATATAGCCATCTTTCAAAATAACTTAGCAAAAGTATATGGTGAAATAGGGCGTTATGATGAGGCTATTTTGTTATTAGAGCAAGCAATAGAAAGTGATTTAGATAATTTTGGTAAATTTCACCCAAAGCTTGCAATCCGTCAATCAAGCTTAGCAACAAAAAATAACGAAAATGGACGCTATGAAGATGCAGCTATTTTATTAGAACAAGCATTGGAAAGTTATTTTAAAAATTTTGGAAAAAACCATAAAAAAATAGCTGTCCGTCAATATAATTTGGCGAAAGTATATCGAAAATTAGCTCGTCAGTTGGATGCTATTAATTTATTAAATATGGCTTTAATAAACATTGAAATGAATCTTGGTTTAGAACACCCTATATCTGCATCTTGTCACTTTGATTTAGCATTTATATATCAAGATTTAGGAGATAAACCACAGTCTTCAACACTATTCCAAAAATCTTATCAAATACGCCTAAAAGCTTTAGGAGAAGACCATCAGATAATAAATCAGTAGCTTTGGGGTAGTTTCCTAAACTTTTATAAATCTGACCAAGAACAGCCTGGCGTTCAAATAAAGATACTTCATCAATATGAGTCAAATTTTGGGCAATTTGTAAAGCTCGTTTACTTAATTTCAAGGCAGATTTAAAAAAGCCTAATTGCTTCTTAAGCCAACTAAGCCAATGCAATAACATCGATACCCCCTCAGTATTTTCATTGAAAAACAAATCAACTAAGCGTTCAGCCAATGGCTCATTTTTCTTTTTTTCATGTAGAATATGCGAAGGTTCAGCATTATCAAATAAAATTAATTCTGCTACATGATTAATATATTTATCTGCATAGTTAGCATTTATATCCAAATGCTTTACCACCACGTCCGTAATCAACGGGTGCATTTTATACGCAGTTTTCTCTTTATCAACGGCTTCATTTAGCCATCCACTTTCTACTAAATCATCTAAAATATCAATCACGCATTCTTCTAAATCAAGTAGTTGGAAATGTTTTTCTAAAAAATCTTCTTCAAATGATGTCGCTATTGGCAATAAAGCAAATGCACGTAATAGTTCTTTTGATTTATCTGGAATTGATGTTATACTTTGAAAAATAAACCAAATGTATTTTTGAACATTTGCACGCTTGAAGCTATTTTCAAAACTACCACTTACTCCAGTTTTAATTGCGTGTTTATTCAACTTTGTATCGTGAATAAATTTTTCGTTGACTATATTTTCAAGTGTTATGAAAGAAATCTTAGATTTATTCGCTGCTTTTGCTACCAATTCAATCAGTAACGTATGGTAAAATAGTTTAGACAAAAGGCCTTTTAGGTCTTCTTTACTTGCCAATACTGAGGGGGCTAAGTTTTGAAACAATTTTATTGCTTCATCAGGTGGCAAATGGTCAATTTCTACAATTGTCCACTCTTGCGGCTGCGTACGAGAGGTGATGAGGTAATGACATTTAGCGGTGTCAAACAGGTTTTTATGCGTTATCAAATCGTCTGGATTATTGGCATTGTCCAAGACGACCAATGTTTTGTTCAAATCATTCAATTTCTTTACTACCAATTTAAAAGCATCCGTCAATCGCTGCGTTTCTATCAATTGCCGTACATCTTGCTCTATATGCAGCGATTTTAACAGCACTAAATCATTTGTAAAAGCTTCTGCAACACTCGATTGCACGGTCAACCACGCCAGATGTGTGTATTGATTTCCAAAAGTAGCAACATATTTTGCTGCCACCGATGTTTTACCAATGCCGCCAATACCATTTACTAAAACGGTTGGTTTGTTTTGAGCTAAATGTGTGGAGATGGTTTGTAATTCGGTGTCACGCCCTAAGATATGGTCGGCATTTGAGGGAATATTATTGGTGAGTAGGTGTGGAATCTTGACTTCTTTATCATTGAAATTGTAGGTAATATCACCAATGTGGATACTACCCTCTGCTTGAAAAGCAGAGTTTTCAACTACATTTTTTTTATGGGGAGTGCTGCTCATTAAATGCTACATTTTAAAATAGATAGACAAATATAGGGATTTATTTATCCGTTTTAAAATAATTATACAATACGGTAATTTTATGTTTTATGGGCGTTTTACGTATGTTTTACAGGTGTTTTGCATAGGTTTTACGCATGTTTCACGGAGGTTACATCTAAAGAATTCTACTTTACCTATTATTAATCTTTCTCCAACTGCGTCAATAGTTTCAAAACATCTGCTACCAATTTATTGTATTTAGCATCGGCTTCAGGTTTAAGGTGCAACCCTCTCATATCATCTTTGTCAAATGCGGCGAGGCGGCTCATTAACAAAATTACATCGTCGTCTTTGTCATAATACCCCCTCAGTAAATTAAGCGCTTCTTCAATTTTATCGTTTGCAATGAGATTTTTGATTTCTTTGATTTTAAAAGCTCTGACACCTGATTGTTTTAAAACCACCCGAATATCAATCATTTTACGGCTTATATGGCAACGTTCTTTAGATTCACCATCTATCAATAATTCTTTGAGTAAAGCATAATCGAAAAAATGCTGTTTGCCTTTGCGCTTTCGCTCCATAGCACACGTCTCGCAGGGGCAAGGCACGAGTTTCTCAACCCGCAAATTCGACAATTGTGCG
>JANPHO010000076.1:0-17546 GCA_031424515.1 Saprospiraceae bacterium | reverse complement strand
TGGGTCAGCTTTTTAACGGCTGCTACAATGGTCGTGGTTTTGCCAGTGCCAGGAGGGCCGTGAATGATAGCAATGTCCTGCGTTTGAGCAATATTTTGAACCGCTTTATTTTGAGAAACGTTTAGTTTTTCAATATTCCATAATTCTCCCGATGTATTAGGTAGAGTGTGTTGGGGTTTTTTATTTAAAAAAATATCTCTCAGCTCCGCCAATCTATCCCCTTTAGCATTGATGACTTTATCCAAAGCGCGCTCCATTTCAAGGTACGTTCTATCATCAAAAAGTAAGTCAACGCCAATGGAGCCACCACTCAGCCAATCGGGTAAGTCTCTGGAATTCAATATAATACGCATTGTATTTTTTGAAATAAAATGGATGGTGCCACTTAATTCGGGCTTATAAACGTCGGTTTGTTTCGTGAAAAGATTAACTACGTTACCGCTTCTGAATTGGTGTGGGTCATCAGGATTTCCGCCATGCTCGACGGTAACAAAAGCCCGCTCGCCATACGTATAACCCGAAGCTTTTATACTGAGGGGGTACCATGTAAAGCCTTCCTTTCGCCTTTGTTCAAGCGGTTTATTCTGAATGACCGTTTTAAAAAAGTCAAGGTCAGCTTGTTTTTCAATGGCGAGGAGTTGTTTGAGATGTAAAAGCTCGGGCAGTTGATTATCCATTTATTTCTTTTTGATGGAAGCAAAACTACGGAAAGAGGGGGATTGTTTTAATAAAATAAAAAATAACCCATTCCAAGCATCACTAAGTAATACATCCACAACAACTGACTCAACAAACCCACCACCACCGAATCATAAAAAACTGTACCTTTAGTGAAACGTTTTCCTAAATATTGAGATAGAAAATAAATGGGAAAATGAATGACCCAGCCTGCATAATACATCAGCTGACCGAACCAACCCCAAAGTAGATTTTTACCTTTATATTGGAGGGGCGAAGGGAAATTGTCGCTGAGTTGGGCATAGACTTTTTCGTTTAATTGTTGCGTTTTTTCAATTATATCTCCTTGTATATCAATGCTTTGTATCGATTTTCCGAATATGACATCACATTTTTTACCCCATTTAGTGAAGTTGTTGTAAGTGATAGAAACGGGTACGATGTGGAGGTCAATGTTTTCAGCCCAAGCATTTTGAGATAAGGTTACAAAGCCTTTTTTTAGAGGTAAAACGGTGGTTTGATGTGTACAAACGCCTTCGGGATAAATGAGTACCCATTCGTTTTTACGAAATAGTTCTTGACACTCTTTGAATGTTTCAATATTTTTTATTGCTGAATTTTCATCATTTTCAGTTTGCCTGAAAACGGGAAGCGTTTTAAAATGGCGGAGTATTTTATTGGCTAAAGGGTGGCGATAGGCGTCTCCTCTTCCGAGGCAATAGACCCCTTGCTCGAGCGTAGAAGCCACAATCAAACCATCCAAAAATGAGTTGCTGTGTGTAGATGTAAATAAAATAGGCTTATTTTTAGGTATATTTTCCAATCCTTCCCAACCGATTCGTTGAAGATAAAAGTGCAATGAAATGCGCACCATGAAACGCTCGAAATGATATAACATAGATTTGAAATTTTGCCATAAAAGTATTAAAATATTCAAAAAGAATAAATTTAACAATCCAATATTAAATCTGTTATAGTTTTTACCGAAATTGCAGTTTAATATGAATGAAGATTTTTTTCCAAAATAAATCCTCCTCAAATAGAATAAAATGAATTTAAAAATAAGTGATACTTTTAATAAAGAGCTTCCTGCTGACCCTGACCAAAGCAACACGCTAAAGCAGGTAGAAGGCGCCTGTTTCTCTTTTGTAACACCGCGCAAACCGTCTAATCCGCAGTTAATTCATGCTTCGGATGAGGTGGTTGAGCTTTTAGGTTTGACGGATGAGGATATTAATTCTAAAGATTTTTTAGACGTCTTTTCAGGGAGTAAAGTCTTGGAGAATACCCACCCTTTTGCTATGTGTTATGGTGGGCATCAATTTGGCAATTGGGCGGGTCAGTTGGGTGATGGAAGGGCTATAAATCTCACGGAGGTGGAGCATAATGGCAAACGTTGGGCTTTACAACTGAAAGGGTCAGGTGAAACGCCTTACTCTCGAAATGCGGATGGTTTGGCGGTGTTGCGGTCGTCTATTCGAGAGCATTTATGCAGCGAGGCGATGTTTCATTTGGGTGTTCCGACTACGCGCTCGCTTTCGTTGATGCTTACTGGTGATCAAGTACTGAGGGATGTGATGTACAATGGCAATTCTGCTTTTGAGAAAGGGGCGGTGGTTTGTCGAGTTTCACCCTCATTTATTCGTTTTGGAAATTTCGAGATATTAGCTTCTCGAGGTGATGTAACTACTTTGAAAGCGCTAACAGATTATACAATTAGGCATTTTTTTCCTGAAATTGAAAAAGAAACGAAAGCAGGGTATTTACAGTTTTTTAAAACGGTCGCTGAGCGAACGCGTGAAATGATACTTCATTGGCAGAGAGTGGGTTTTGTGCATGGGGTGATGAACACAGATAATATGTCCATTTTGGGTTTAACCATTGATTATGGACCCTACGGTTGGTTGGAGGGTTTTGACCATGGTTGGACACCGAACACCACCGATAAGCAATACCGCCGTTACCGATATGTCAATCAACCCAATATCGCCCTTTGGAATTTATTGCAATTAGCCAATGCCTTGTACCCGCTGATTGAGGAGCCGAAACCCATGGAAGATATTTTAAATCATTTCAAAAATACTTATTTTGATGATTTTGTGGATATGATGCGTGGTAAGCTCGGTTTAGCTCTGTCATTGCCCGAAGATAGGGAGTTGATTCGCTCACTCGAAGAGACTTTGCACCTTACTGAAACGGATATGACCATCTTTTTTAGAAATTTGAGTCGAGTGAAAAAGAGTGACATTATTGAAGAAAATATAGATTCGCTGGCTCCTGTTAAGGATGCTTTTTACGAAATAGACGCCTTAGAGGACGATATACTGAGGGGGTGGTTGGATTGGTTTAAAAAATATATCCAACGTTTAAATATTGAAACAGCAACCGATTCTGAAAGAAAAATGAAGATGGATGCCGTCAACCCCAAGTACGTTTTACGCAATTATATGGCACAATTAGCCATTGATGCCGCCGATAATGGCGATTATTCTCTGGTAAATGAACTGCACGAGCTTTTAAAACAACCTTACGATGAGCAAATTGAATATGAAAAATGGTTTGCAAAAAGACCTGATTGGGCGCGTAATAAAGTAGGCTGCTCTATGCTTTCATGTAGCTCTTAAAATTGATTTAAAATATAATCACCCTTTGTACGTCATTTTCTATTAAAAACAAGAACCTTTTAGGCTTAAATGCATTAAAAGGCTAACTTTGATTTTTTAATAGAACAATCCGTATGTCCATCATTCAAAATAGGCCCGCTGAATTTAGAAGCGCGCGCACCTCCTCCATGGCTCAAGAAAAAACGACTATAAAAGAACAGTTTTCCGCCCTTAAAAATATTCCTGCGCTCTTTCGCTTGATATGGCGCACCAACCGTAATTTGATGTTGGGGAACATTTCACTGCGCTTATTGCGCTCTTTTACGCCTTTGGTCACTCTTTTTATTGGAAAAGAAATAGTGGATGAAGTCGTGAAACTCATGAATAATCATCGCGCTGATGATAGCCGATTGTGGTTGTTATTGGGTTTAGAATTGGGTATTGTGGTGTTTTCTGAAATAATAGGGCGGGGTATTTCCTTGACGGAGAGCCTTTTAGGAGATTTATTTGCGAATCAATCCAGTATTGAAATCATAAAACACGCGGCTACGCTTGACCTTTATCAATTTGAAGACCCCGTATTTTATGATAAGCTTGAACGCGCGCGCCGACAAACGACAGGGCGGACGATATTGATGACACAGGTTTTTGAGCAATGTCAAGATATTATTTCAATTTTAGTATTGGGTGCGGGCTTGATTTATTTCAATCCGTGGCTGATTTTGATATTGGTAATTGCCGTTTTGCCCTCGCTATTCGGTGAAATTTATTTCAATCAAAAAGTATATTCCCTCACTTTGGGTTGGACGCCACAGCGTCGAGAGCTGGATTATTTACGTTTTATAGGGGCAAGTGATGAAACGGCTAAAGAGGTGAAAACCTTTGGCTTAGCCGATTTTTTAGTGAATCGTTTCAAACAAATTTCGGATAAATACTACGTTGAAAATAAAACAATAGCGGTAAAAAGGGCATTTTGGGGTACTATTTTGAACGTTTTAGGCACATTGTCGTACTATGCGGCTTATGTTTTTATTATCATTCAAACTATTACGAGCGTTATTTCATTGGGCACGATGACTTTTTTAGCCGGTTCGTTCGAGCGCATGAGGGGTATGCTGCAAGCGGTGATGTTGCGCTTTTCAAGGATAGCTGAATCGGCTTTGTATTTAAAAGATTATTTCGACTTTTTGGATTTGAAGCCTTTGCGCCAAGATTTGGGTGGCTTGCTCATTCCGAATCCGATTAAAACGGGTTTTAATTTTGAAAATGTGAGTTTCAAATATTTGAATACTGAAAAATATGCGGTTCGTAATTTGAGTTTTCATTTAAAAGCGGGTGAAAAATTGGCTTTAGTGGGTGAAAATGGTGCAGGAAAGACGACGATAGTGAAATTATTGGCTCGTTTGTACGAACCTACTGAGGGGGTGATCACGCTCGATGGCATACCCCTCAGTCAATACGACTCCAATCAGTTGCGCGAGATGGTGAGCATTATTTTTCAAGATTTTATCCGTTTTCAACTGATAGCGAGTGAGAATATCGCTATCGGTAAAATTGATAAAACCCAAGACCAACCCCGGATAGAAAATGCCGCTCAAAAAAGCCTTGCCGACACAGTCATTGAAAATCTACCCGATAAATACGACCAAATGCTCGGAAAACGTTTCGGAAATGGTGTTGATCTTTCGGGAGGGCAGTGGCAAAAAGTGGCTTTGGCGCGGGCTTACATGCGTGATGCCCAACTTTTAATATTGGATGAACCCACCGCTGCCTTGGATGCAAGGGCAGAACACGATGTTTTTGTGCGGTTTGCCGAATTAACAAAAGGTAAAACGGCAGTTTTGATTTCACATCGTTTTTCTACTGTACGTATGGCTGATAGGATTCTTTTCCTTGAAAATGGGCAGAAATTGGAATTGGGTACGCATGAAGAGCTCATGAACTACGGAGGAAAATATGCTGAGTTGTTCAAGCTCCAAGCAAAAGGTTATGTGTGAAATTTATTTTATGTATATTTGTATTTTAATTTATCCAATTATTTTTAAATCTCTATGAATATATCATTAAATGGCTCAAAGTCCATCATAAAATCTATATAAACCTATGACTGTTAAACTTCTTTAATCACCTTATCTCCAATTTTACGACATTATTGAACTACATTTTGTCACAAATTATTTATTAGAACACTGCCTTTTATTTATTGGAATACATTTTGAACTATTTGAGTGGTTTTACTCAAGTACTGTCTGTATATATTTGAACAAATTAAAAGTAAATCCTCTGTTAAAATTATTTAGAAAATGAAAAAAAATTTGACAAATCCTGTCGTTCTCTTTTTTTTATTGTCACTTGTTGTAGTGTCTTGTAGGAAAGATGAGCAATTATTCGTCAGTAAACCCGCTGAATATTATGATGCACAAGTTGCTAATCAGTGGGCTGATATGTTCCGCGATTTGACTAAAAAAACTGCTGGTTTTACGCCTCCAGTAGCCGCCCGTGCATTTGGATATGTTGGTGTGGCGATGTACGAAACAGTAGTGCCAGGTATGCCTACATACCAAACACTCGCTGGTCAATTAGACAAAATGCCTGAAATGGGGAAAGTAGATGAATCTTTAGAGTACAATTGGCAAGTTGCTTTAAATGCTTCAATGAGCTTAACTGCTCGTAATTTCTATGCTACTATGCCCACTGAACAGCTTTCAGCCGTTCTTAAAATGGAAGATTCGATTGCAACTGTTTTAAGAGCCAGTATCAGTCAAGATGTATTTGATCGCTCTAAAGAATGGGGCTTGACGGTGGCTAAAGGAGTCTTTGAATGGTCTAAAACAGATGGTGGTCACGAAGGGTATAGTAAAAACTTCCCGACAACATACACGCCTCCAACGGGGAATGGTATGTGGAAATCTACTTTTCCCGCTTTTCAAAAGGCAATGCAACCATTTTGGGGAAATAATAGAACATTTATCACCAAATGTGCTGAAAATACGCAACCTGATGCCCCTGTTGCTTATTCAGAAGACCCAACTTCCAAGTTTGTGATTCAAGCACAAGAGACATACAATGCTGTAAAAAATACAACAACTCAGCAAACATTAATTGCTCAATTTTGGAGTGACGACCCAGGCGTACCTGGTACACCTCCAGGACATTTGCTATCGGTAGCAACTCAAGCTATACAAAAAGAAAAATGGAACTTAGCAAAATCAGCCGAAGTATATGCTAAAATCTCGATTGGCTTATCTGATGCTTTTGTGTCATGTTGGAAGTGTAAATATCAATACAATTACATACGACCTATTTCATTTATTCGCGAAAAGATAGATGCTAATTGGGTATCTATATTGACAACTCCACCTTTTCCAGAATATACTTCAGGTCACTCGGTTGCAAGTGGTGCATCTGCTAAAATATTGACGGATCTATTTGGAGCTAATTTTGAAATTACGGATAGAACGCACGAAAAAAGAACAGATATAAATGGTGCCGCACGTACTTACAAATCATTCAACGATATGGCTGCCGAAGCAGCTATTTCACGCCTTTATGGTGGTATCCATTACAGAGAGGCTATTGAAAAAGGAGTAGAACAAGGTGCACGAGTTGGTACAGAGGTTGGTAAATTGAAATTTAAAAAATAAGTTCTCAATTTGATTTTAATAAAAAATTGAATGATGCATATCAAACTGGCGAGGGTGCTAAAAACCCTCGCCAGTTATCTTTCAAAATTGACTATTTTTGTTTCGAGGAAAGCTTCAAATAACCGAATGATTTAATTTTAAAGTTTTATTTTTGATTAGTTTACTACTACATTTGAAATGATTTTCCCAATCAACAAAAATAGCTTTTAATGAAAAACTGTTTTATCCAAATAAGAATACTTTTAATTTTTATTGCGCTCTTTTTTTTTAAATCAGGCTACACTCAACGCATTCGATATGAATTGAGTTGTCCCAATGCTATACACCACGAAGCCGAAATCAACCTTATAGCCGCCAATATTCCACTTAAACCGGCCACCTTTAGAATGAGCCGCTCCTCTCCGGGGCGATATGCTACGCATGAATTTGGTAAAAACGTTTATGATGTTAAGGCGTATGATATCAA
This sequence comes from Saprospiraceae bacterium, assembly GCA_031424515.1. Taxonomy (GTDB): domain Bacteria; phylum Bacteroidota; class Bacteroidia; order Chitinophagales; family Saprospiraceae; genus JAAFJT01. Next base: position 10,155 of record JANPHO010000076.1, on the reverse strand, counting down.
AGGTAACTCATTGGTAATCAATAGATTAGAAGGTGATGTTTTTCAAATAAACCAGCATAAAGGGTACATAAAAGTCACCTATAAACTGTACGCAAATTACGCCGATGGAACCTATGCCAGCATAGACGGTACAGGGTTGCATCTCAATATGCCCGCTGCCTTTATGTGGATGAAAGAAGCTGATAATTTGCCCATCGAAATTCAATTCAATATACCGAAAGATAAAAATTGGAAAATTGCTACTCAGCTTAAGCCAACTAAAGACCCCTCAGTATTTACGGCTTCGGGATTGCAATATTTCATGGACTGTCCCACTAAAATCGGTGATTTACACATAAAAGAATGGTCTGTTAAAAATACTGACAATAAAGATTACACCTTCCGAATTGCTTTAGAAGCCAATGCGAGTGATTCCGTTATCAATGTTTTAACTGAAAAAGTACAACGCATTACCCAAGAAGCAAAAAGTGTTTATGGTGAATATCCAACTTACGATTACGGTACTTATACTTTTTTAAGCAGTATAAACCCTTATGTGCAAGGAGATGGTATGGAACACCGTAACTCAACCATGATAACCATTCCATCAGAAACTGTCGAAACTGATGGATGGGCTTTGGATGTATTTGCTCATGAATTTTTTCACTGTTGGAATGTAGAGCGGATTCGACCTAAAACCTTAGAGCCTTTCAATTTTGAAAAGAGCAATATGAGCAATGAATTGTGGTTTGCGGAAGGTTTTACGCAGTATTATGGTCAAATGCTCATGGTTCGAAGCGGTTTAATAGCTGATACCAGTTACGCTCAAGTGATGGACAATGCCGTTTTTGCAAAAGAAAATACGATGGGTTGTAAGGCATATTCGCCTATTGACGCCAGCCGACACGCTGTTTTTGTGGATGCAGGTGTGGCAGTGGATAAGAATAATTATCCAAATATGTTTACATCGTATTATACTTATGGTGCAACTATTGCCCTTGCTTTGGATTTAGAATTGCGTACCCAATTTAAATCCTCTTTGGATGAATATATGCAATTGGTATGGCAGCGACATGGTAAAACTGAGATTCCATATACCGTCGAAGATTTAGAAAATGCCTTGGGTGTTTTAACTAAAAATACTTCTTTTTCAACTTCTTTCTTTAAAAAATACGTGTACGGGCATGAACCCATCGAATTCGATAGGCTCTTTGCACCCGCTGGTTTTTTAATTAAAAAAGATAAAAACGGCAAAGCGTGGATGGGCGGAAGGTTTCAAGATACAGATAAAGGCGTTATTGTTCAAGAGAATACCATCTTAGGAACCCCTATTTATAATGCAGGATTAGATATTGACGATATCATCGTTCAAATTGATGGGAAACCTGTCAGTAAGCAGGATGATATTTATGCTATTGTTGATACTCATGCGCCTAATGAAATGATTTCGATAGTGTTTAAACACAGGGGGAAAGAGCAAAAAGCATCCGTTAAACTTATTGAAAATCCATATTTCACGGTGTATCCTTATGAAAAACAGGGATTGATAATTACTCCAGAAATAGCTGCTTTTAGGAAAAACTGGCTCGGAAGTAAGGTGAAATGATAAAAATACTGAGGGGTATCAATCGACATTGATACCCCTCAGTATTATAACTAATTTTAAAATTCCTTAGTTACATTTCATATCCAATTTTGAAATCAAATCATTATTGGGGAAACATTTGCCTGACATGACACTTTGAGGCACATATCTGCTAATTTTATCGTCGTAAAGACCATTTTTTAAGAATTCTGTTAAATCGGCTTTGTCTTTATAAGATAAATTCAATGGCTTAAAAGCACTTGAAATTTGTGATTTAGGAACATCTGGATTTTCAGGAACGCCACGGTCGAAATATTCTACCACTTCTTCAAGCGTGGTTTTGCTGGCTCCATGAAAATAGAAGCCTATATTTTTTAAATTATACAATTGTGGCACCTTGAATTTGTGCATATCTTCGGAGTTGCCAGTGAAGCCACCTCTACCAAAGTTACGCTTATCAGTAGCACCCGTTCTAAAAACAAGATAACCTGATTGATATAAATTATTCACGCCCACGGCTTGATATGTCATTTGGTTAAGTGCAGGACCTTTATGGCAATTGGTACATTGTGCTTTGCCGAAAAATACCATTGCACCATCTTTTTGTTGTTGCGTCATGGCATTTTTATCACCTTTTAACCAACGTTGAAAAGGTGCCTGATTGGTCAAAATAGTGCGAAAGTAGGCTGCTATGGCAAAAGCTGTCGTTTTTATGGAATATCGCTCAGATTCAGGGATTTCTGGGAATGCCTTATCAAACATGGGTTTATAGCCTAACGTATCAGCGATAGCTCTATCCATCAATTGACGGTGTACTTGTAATGCCCTCATGTTGTTGGCTTCCAAACCCTCGAGTTCTAAAAAATTTATTTCAGTCAAAGTATCTTGACGCCAAGCTTTTTCGGTACCGACGTTGGTACCAAATGAACCAAAACTACCTGCCCAAAGGGTATTTGTAACAAATGCCAAATTGTGCATCGTGAGAGGGCGCGCCCCTTGAGCATCCACATCGTCACCTTGATACAGTGGGCTTTTGAAACGGCTTTCACCACTTTTTCCGAAGCCAATAGCACCGTCCGCTACGCCTTGAGAGCGACCCGGAGTGAATCCTTTCTCTGGCACATGGCAAGATGAGCATGAATAGGTTTGGCGTAATGCCGCATTTTTACCAACCAAACCAATACCCGGCTCATAAAAAAGCATTTTGCCTAAGGCAACCTTTTCTGGATTGAGTAGATTTTTCTTATCTTGATTGGGAATTGTACTTAGATTTGTTCCGTCAGGCATAATATATTCATTAATATTGCCTGAGGTTGCCGTTTTAGCAACGGCATTGATGAGTTCTTCATCGTTTGTAATAAAATCTTGATGAGTACAAGCATACATCATGCAAATACTTGCAAAGAGAATGTAAATTAATTTGTTCATAGGTAGATTAGGTGTAAATGGTAATTTAATTATTGCAAATATAGTTTTAAAATATACTAAAAACAATAATTTAAAATACCCATTTTAGATGATTTTAATCATTGTGATTTTAATCATTTAGCAATATGGCTTCAATATTGGCTAATTTTGGGTAAAAATGACTTAAAAAAGTAATTGATACTGAGGGGGTACACAATCTAGATTTTTAAGTAGTAATTACGTAACTTTAATTTTTTCTAAAAAAAACTTATTTGCACCCTGATAGCTTCTAATTTTTTATAATTTTGTCAAAACCATTTTTTGGTTATAATGAGAATACAATCAAAAGGCGATGACCTACTTTGTACTAACAAGCTAAAATTAAAACCATTATGTCCAATCAAGTGAGTCTTTTTACCGACTTTGATATTCACCTTTTCAAAGCTGGGAAACATTATAAAACGTATGAAAAACTCGGCTCGCACGTCGTCAAACACGGTGATACTGAGGGGGTACTGTTTTCAGTATGGGCGCCTAATGCACGTAAGGTTTCCGTAATAGGGAATTTTAACTTTTGGGATAAAATGACCCATCAAATGGATCCTCGTTGGGATGGTTCGGGCATTTGGGAAGTATTTATTCCTGAGGCAAAAAAAGGAGATACCTATAAATATTGCATTTGGTCATCCGATGGACGGATTCTTGAAAAGACTGATCCTCAAGCTTTTATGTGGGAAACGCCGCCCAAAACGGCTTCAATTGTGTGGGATTTAGATTATAAATGGAGTGACGATGCTTGGTTAGCTTCTCGAAAAGAAAAAGCCGCTCAGCCTCAGCCCATGACGGTCTATGAAATACACGCTGGCTCATGGAAACGTAAGGGATTCGAAGGCAATCGCTCCCTTTCTTACCGTGAAATGGCGGAAGAGCTTGTGCCTTACGTGGCTGAAATGGGTTTCACGCACGTCGAATTTATGCCCATAATGGAGCATCCTTACGAGCCCTCGTGGGGTTATCAGACTTTGGGGTATTTTGCACCGTCGAGCCGCTTTGGTACGCCACAGGATTTTATGTTCCTCGTTGAGTCTTTTCATAAAGCCGGTGTAGGTGTGTTATTGGACTGGGTGCCATCACACTTTCCGATGGACGCTCATGGTATTTATGATTTTGATGGTACGCATTTATATGAGCATGCAGATTTGCGCAAGGGGTATCATCCCGATTGGAAATCGGCTATTTTTAATTATAGCCGCAATGAGGTAAAATGCTTTCTAATTTCGAGTGCTTTACTGTGGATGGATAAATTTCATGCGGATGGTTTGCGCGTGGATGCTGTTGCTTCGATGCTGTATCTTGATTATAGCCGAAAAGACGGAGAGTGGATTCCTAATGAATTTGGGGGCAATCACAATCTTGAAGCCATCGAGTTTATTCGTGAAATGAACGAGCAGATTTACGGAAATTTCCCCGATGGCATCACGATTGCGGAAGAATCAACGGCTTTTTCAGGAGTTTCACGACCAACATGGATGGGTGGACTGGGTTTTGGTCAAAAATGGATGATGGGTTGGATGCACGATACACTCAATTTTATGAAACGCCCGCCCATTTATCGCAAATGGCACCAGAACGAAATCACCTTTAGTATTGTTTATGGTTTTACCGAGAATTTTATGCTGCCTTTTAGCCACGATGAAGTCGTGTATGGCAAAGGCTCTATACTCGGACGTATGCCCGGTGATGATTGGCAACGATTCGCCAATTTGAGGATGATGTATGGCTATATGTTTACGCACCCGGGTACGCGCCTGTTGTTCATGGGTTGTGAATTTGGTCAAGGTGGCGAGTGGGATTTTCAAGGGCAATTGGACTGGTGGCTTTTGGATTCACCTTTTCATAAAGGTGTATCGGATGTTGTTAAAGATTTAAATAATTTAAATAAAAATAAGCCTGCTATCTACGAAAAAGCCTTTGATACTGAGGGGTTCGAGTGGATTGCTTATGATGATGCCCAAAACAGCGTTATCAGCTATTTGAGAAAAGGTGGGGAGGGCACGAAACCGCTTTTGGTAGTTTGTAATATGACGCCACAAGCACAATACAACTATAAATTAGGTGTGCCTTACGCCGGCGAATGGGTAGAAATACTGAACACAGATGATGTAAAATATTCTGGTAGCGGCATTCACAATGCGGGTGTTTTGAAAACGGTAGATGGTTTGGAGCATGGTAGAGAGCAGAGTATTCTTTTAACTTTAGCCCCTTTATCCACAATGGTTTTTGAATTGGCTAAAGAGGTGAAAATGGTGAAAAAAGTCACTCAAAAATCTTTTGAAAAAGCACTGCCAGAAGAAACTACTAAGAAGGTAAGTCGTAAAAAGTAACTACTGATTTTAGATTTCAAATTTCAAATTCCAAGCGTTAATTCTGGAATCTGGAATTTGAAATCTGAAATTTTAATTCTAAAACTTGAAATTTGAAGTCGAGCACCCAAAAATATATTAGTTTAGGGATAGTCGTAGCTGTTATTCTGGCTCTTTTGATTTACTTCAATCAAGGTGGCAAGGAGAATGAGTTTGACTGGAGCGAAACGTATGATGAAAAGAGCAAAGAGCCTTTCGGTAGCTTGGTGATACATGATATTTTAAAAACATACTTTCCCAACCAATCATTTCAAGATTTAACGGACAATGTTTCCAAAGCGTTGCCTGTGCCTGATTCATTAAAAGGGAAGTCCAATTATGTATTTATTGGTGATGGTTTCCTCTTAGATACAGTTGATACAGATAAGTTGTTGCTGTTTATTCATGAAGGCAACAATGCATTTGTTTCTGCTAATGTTTTGCCCAATTATTTTATGAAAGCCATTTTGATGGACTCATGCAATGAAGGTAGTTGGGAGTATTCAGATTGGGCTTTTGAGTATTCGGACACTTTGAATTTAAATTTCAAACATCCTCAACTTATTGAAAATCAGTCTTTTAGCTATCCATATTTGGTTAGAGGTGAAATGAGAAGTAGGGATTGGTCGTTCATTGATACCGTAAGAAATACCTGTATAGAAGGTACTCAAAACCTCACGATTTTGGGTGATATGAATGACGAGCACATTAATTTCATTCGGCTTCATTATGGTCGGGGTGATATTTATTTGCACACAAATCCACTGGTTTTTACCAATTTTTATATGCTCGATTCGGCGAAATTGCGGTATTCTTCCAAGGTGTTTTCACATTTACCCGAAGGTGATATTTTTTGGGATACTAAAAGCCGCGTCAATCGAGATATTTTAAGGAAAATGAATGGTGGTAATCCTCGAATGGATAAAGACGGACCCTTAAAATACATTTTAGCGCAGCCCTCTTTGCGTTGGGCATGGTTTATTTTTCTCGCATTGATAGCCCTTTATTTACTTTTTGCGGCTAAAAGGAAACAACGTATTATACCTGTTTTAGAAGAAAAATCGAATACTTCGCTTGATTTTATTCAAACGATAGGACATATGTATTTTTTGCAAGGCGACCACATTCGCTTATGTGATATGATGCTGAAACAGTTCCAGACCTACGTGCGTGAAAAATACCACCTTGCTTCACGTGAAATGAATGAAGAATTTGTCTCTAATTTATCCTTAAAATCAGATATTCCATCGGAGCGTATCAAAAGGATTGTGGAATATGAAAACCTTATTTATAGAAATAGCATTACGGAACAGAGTATGGTTGAGTTTTACCATATTTTGAGTAATTTCTATAAAGTTTGTAAGTAGTATCTATTTCATTACTAAGGTTTACCCCCTCAGTATTAGACTTAAAATCATTAAAATGGTGTTTAAATATAAAATAAACGTTAAAATACACTAAAGCCGATAATGGAAAACGAAGAATACGTATCTCTTAATAATGAAGGATTAGAACCCGCTCAGCCACAAAACCCATGGGCTCAGAATCGTCTCGACCTCACACTCGTGCGCCGTGCGATTGATTCAGTGAAAGATGAGCTATTAAAAGTAATTGTAGGGCAAGAGGAATTAATGGACTTGCTCATTGCCGCTATTTTATGCGACGGTCACGTTCTGATAGAAGGCGTACCCGGAATTGCCAAAACCATGACCGCCAAGCTTTTAGCGAAAACGATTGCCGCTGATTTCAGCCGTATTCAATTTACACCCGATTTGATGCCTTCGGATGTGGTAGGAACGATGGTTTTTAACATGCAGAACTCACAGTTTTACTTTAATGAAGGTCCTGTTTTTTCAAATATTGTTTTGATAGACGAAATTAATCGCGCACCTGCCAAGACCCAATCGGCTCTTTTTGAAGTCATGGAAGAGCGCCAAGTAACCGTGGACGGAAAGACTTATCCAATGAGCTTTCCTTTCTTCGTCATAGGTACTCAAAACCCGATTGAGCAAGAAGGAACTTATAAACTTCCAGAGGCACAACTCGATCGTTTTTTATTTAAAATAAATATGTCGTACCCATCTTTGGAAGAAGAAAAATCCATTTTACGCCGTTTTAAAGAAGATTTTAAGCAAGTAAAAACGGCTGAAGTGGTCTCTGTACTGAGGGGGGAGGATATTCAGGAATGTCAATCAATCGTAGAGAAAGTCCATATAAAAGATGAATTATTGGATTATATAGCAGCAATTATCCACAATACCCGCAATAATGGAGATTTATTTTTAGGGGCTTCCCCTCGTGCTTCATTGGCTATTTTAAAAACATCTAAAGCTATCGCTGCGATGAACGGAAGAGATTTCGTGATTCCAGAAGATATTCAATATGTTGCTTATCCTGTGCTCAATCACCGCATCATGCTCACACCAGAGCGTGAAATGGAAGGCTATTCAACCGAAGATGTGATTAAGGATATTGTAAAAAAGATAGAAGTACCGAGGTAGTTATTGGTTGTTGGTTATTAATTATTAGTTGTTGGTTATTGGTTATGCGCTCTACGCATTAAATTAACAACTAATAACCAACAACTAACAACCAAACTCACTTTCCTCTACCTTGCAATAAAACAAGAATTGTATAAAACATGATTTTGAAATCTAAGGCAAGGGACATATTTTCGATGTAGAGTATATCAAATTTTAGACGTTGAATCATTTCTCCTACCGTAGAAGCGTAGCCGTATTTGACCTGTCCCCAAGATGTAATACCCGGTCGAACCTTCAATAAGTGCTTAAAATGCGGTGCCCTCTGCATAATTAGGTCAATATAATATTGCCTTTCTGGACGAGGTCCCACCAACGACATATCTCCTTTCAACACATTCCAAAATTGTGGTAGTTCATCCAAACGCCATTTTCGCATGGTTGCTCCCCAAGGTGTGCAGCGGTCATCGCCGGTGCGACTGAGTTGCGGCCCTGCATTTTCAGCATCTATATACATTGAGCGAAATTTTATAATCATAAAAAGGCGACCATTCAATCCTACGCGCTCTTGATAAAAGAAAATGGGTCCTTTGGATGATAATTTTACCATCGTAGCGATGTAGGCATACACTGGAGAGAGAATAATAAGCCCTAAAATACTCGCTAAAATATCAATAACCCGCTTCATCACCGTCTGCCAATACGGCATTAAATCGCGGCGGATTTCTATTAAAACGGCGTCATATAATTGACTCATTTTCACCGAACCGAGCATAATATCGTACATATCTGGAATCACTTTGATGATGATTCTATTCCCAAAATCAAAAAGCGTATCTAATATTTGTTTTAATCGGCTATGCTCCGATGTTTCAATGGCGATAATGACATCTTCAATATTATTTTCGGCAATTATTTTAGAAATATCTTCAATTTTACCAAGCCGAGGGAGATATTTAGCCAAAACATTGGTGGAGTTACCATTGGAATCAATGAAGCCAATGAATTTATAGCCCAAACTTTTTTTCCGACCCATTATATCCTCATACAATTCAATCGCATTTTGATTGCCTCCAATCATGAGTGTATTAAAACTGACGAGATTGGCTTTGATTCGCCTATTCGCCCGAGTCAATAAAATCATCCGCATGGTGACCGTAATGAAAAAATGAAGCGTCAAAAGCACAATAAATGACTTGTAATAAGTCGTATAATCCGTTACAAAATCATCTAAAACGAGCGTAAAAAAGAGGAAGAAAACACCCACAAAACTAAGAAAGAACGTTCGAGTGAAGGTATCCACCCGAGCCAAGCGGTATATGTCTCTGTATTTATCAAATAAAGCATAAAACAATACCCAACCAACGGGGATAATAAAAATTCCGACCGAAAATTTTGGGTCATTAAGCACATCCAAATGATGTTGTGTGCCTTCCACAAACCATTTTCTGTATAAAAAAAAGCACGCCCACGCTGCCATTGCTGAAAGAAAATCAGCAATAGTATAGACAATCATGGCGAGACGGCGTTGTTGATTCATATATTTGGTTAGTCTTCTACCCCTCAGTATTGAGCCTTATTTTGAGTAAAAAGATGTGTACTTTTGATTTATTAAAATGATATTTTAATTTAATTTAAAATTCAACTATTTCTGAATGAGTTTCACATTATCTATCCAAATAGTTGCTGTTGAAAGTGAATCGGGTAAAAGGCTTTGAAAAGTTATTTGAAAATCTACTTTTTTTAAGTCTTTTGCTTCATTTGTCAAGTTAATATAGGTCTTATTCCACTCTTTATTAGGGAAAAGAACGATTTTATAAGTGGCGATGCCGTTTGTATTATTGGCGTCAGAACCCACTAAACCGACCGATAAAGCAGCCTCTGTTTTGTAATTCAACTCAAGATATATATTTTCAGCAGATTCAGAAAGTTGCGTTCTAATTATTGATGCTTTTTCCATTATTGGGTTCGCTTTAGTCAATACAATCTGTCCACTTTTGCCTTCAAAACCATCCAAAATATTGAATTTTATAGCTGAATTATTGTCCCTATCTACTCGAAATATATTACCATTTTCAAAATTTTCCATTATTTTAAATTCCGCATTGGATATATAAGTAGTAGCAGGTCGAATGGTATCAATTTTCCCTGCTTTTAGATCCATTTTTATTTTAAAAGAATTGTATAAAGGATAAATAACGGGGTTAGAGCGCGTGCCATTATTGCGAATTCCGGGGAAAACAGAGATTTCATGTTGACCCAATTCAATAACGGGTAGCGTGGCGGGTAGGGCAAACACGCC
>JANPHO010000075.1:0-17074 GCA_031424515.1 Saprospiraceae bacterium | reverse complement strand
TAATCAGTGGCTAAATGGAGCGTAAGCGACCGAACAGCTAAGCAATTACAAAATTTCATTAAAAAGCAAATAATGTGCAAATATTGATTTTTTTATAAATTGTTTTTGGTAACGAAATCCGAAAGTTTGTTAACAAAAAGTTAGTTCAACAATCCATGAAACGAATTATTACAACTTTAACCATCATTTTAACTTTTTTACCTTTTCTGAATGCTGCTGTTGATAGCACTTTCTATGATATTAAAATTTCTATCAAAGGTTTTAATTCGAAAAAAGCCTATTTGGGATATTATTACGGCAATGAAACCTACATCGTTGATTCCTCGAAAGTGGATTCTTTGACGGGTTTTATGCGCTTTACGAGGAATCGCAGAATTCCCGAGGGTGTCTATTTTATCTCCAATACTGAGGGGGTACAACTTTTCGACTTTATTGTGAACGGTTGGAAAGATTTTACCATTAAAACCCAATTGGAATCGCCAATTGAGAATGCAGAAGTGATTCGGTCAGAAGAAAATCACCATTATTTTGATTATTTAAAAACGGTCAATAAATTAAAAAAGAGCTTAACTGAACATGAATCTGCGGTGATGTTGAAAAAGACCATCAGCGATGATGAATTGAAAAACTATTACCGAATACTGAGGGGGTTGGAATATCAACAGGGTGTTGTCATCAATAATAATCCTCAATTATTCATTGCAAAATTAATCCATGCGCAGTCCACTTTTGATGCTAAAAAGTATTTAAAAACTATCAATAAGAGCTCTTTTTTAATAAAATCCAATGAACCGGAGCGGTCAAGTTCCCTCAATTATCCACTGCATCTATTTTGGGAAAATTTTGATTTTAGAGATATAAGACTATTATATTCAAGGGTTTACGAAGTGAAATTTAAAGAATATGTCTCGCTGGTTTCATCCGCTTCACTTGATTTGCAAAAAAAATATTGTGATATTCTTTTAGGTAATTCAAAAGTGAGTTTAGAATATTATCAACTTACTTTAAAATGGCTGACGAAGCATTTTGAGACGAATCTTGACTCCAAAGAGGCTTCTATTTTATTGGAGTATTTGGTTAAAAATTATCATCATCGTACAGGAAGCGGTACCCAAAAACACGTTTTAGAGCATTTGGATAAAACAGTTTCAGAACTCAAAATAGGGAGTAATAGGTCAAATTGAACTAAAACAAAACCATTGAAAATTTTGATAATTTATTACAATTATCATTAAAATTGGGAAATAATCTCCATAATCTACAGCATAGAAATTTTATTCTGTTTCAATGAGTTTATGTATGATTTACACAAAGGTTTGTGTAAATTTTGTGGAACAGTTGATATATTGTATTTTTACCGTTTTATTTAGTAAACTATATTCACAACAATAAATTGAAGCAACAAGAATAGTACGATGGCTCAGTTCTCCCAAGAGTTTTTTAAAACAGCAGTCACGGTAGATAATGTCATTTTTGGATTTGATGAAGCAGACCTTAAAGTGTTACTGATTAAGCGTGGTACTGAACCTTATTTAGATAAATGGGCTTTACCCGGGGACTTTGTGTACCCAAACGAAGACATTGATGCAGCTACTGCACGAATTTTGGAAGAATTGACAGGATTGAAAAATGTTTATCTTGAACAAGTCCGCACATTCGGTTCAGTTAATCGGCATCCGCTTGGGCGTGTGGTATCAGTGGCTTATTTTTCTTTATTAAAAATCAATAGATATACGGTTACGCCTGCTTCATTTGCTCAAAAAGCAAAGTGGCACAGTGTATCGAAGCTCAAAGAGCTGGCTTTTGACCATAATGAAATATTGAATGCGTGTTTTCAAACGCTCAAACAAAGGGTGCGCGTTCGCCCGATAGGTTTTGAATTGCTTCCACCAAAGTTTACTTTGACTGAATTACAGCATCTTTACCAAGCTATTTTGGAATTAGACCCCGAAAATGGCATTGATAAGCGTAATTTCAGAAAAAAAATACTTTCAATGGATTTTATAGTCGATTTGAATGAATCACAAGAAGGCGTGGCACATCGTCCAGCAAGATTATATCAATTTGATAAAGATAAATATGAAAGATTCGTTGAAGAAGGGTTTAATTTTGAACTGTAAAACCCTTAAAATGCCTAAAATACTGAGGGGTAAGTAAATAAAAAACGATGTATGAATTTGGATTCATACATCGTTTTTTGTTGAGCAAAGTATCGAAAGTGCTATTCCAAACCCATTTTTTTCATTCTGTTTTTAATTTCTTTTATGGGTAAATCAAGGATTTTAGAAATAGATTCAATAGGCGTACCGTTTTTATGTGCGTTACGTATGACATCAGTGATAAGCTTTTCTTCAGCTTCTTCTTTACCTTGTCGGTATCTCAAATCTTTCTTTATATCAAATGTTATTGGCATGGCACTAATTTGTTTAACAATTTCAGATTGCAAATTACGTAAATTGGATAATATTTCCAATTGAAAAATGATTTTTTGAAGATTTTGAATATTCTTAGATTTATCTTTTAGTTTCAGAATTATACTACGAATAACGTTTTCTTTATTTTCTTTTTTGAAATCTGCCAAAATGGCTAAAATGATTTCTTCTGGCTTATTAGATTGTATAAAAATTTGATAATCAAGCTTGTTCAGACATATAACCTCGTAAGAAAACGTCAAATTGGGATGTTGAATCTGATTAGGCGTTGTCCAATTATTTTCACCTAAGTAAATAACAAATTGACGGATAGGAAGTTCATATTTGTCATTCAGAAGGGCATAATATAGCAATTCCCTCTTTTCCATGTGAGGGTGTACGTTTGTTTGAAATTCAATATGAAATATTTCTTTTTTTTGAGTAGCTTTGTTAATACCTATTTTAAGGAAATCAGCTCTACGTTCTATTGTTTTGGGTATAGTGGCAGAGATATTTTCGGTGAATTCAAGTGTAATTCCGCATATTTTATGTAAAATGGACTCACTTATTTTTTCAATATTCTCCTTAATTATCTTGTCATAGTCTTGATGTTGGTTCATAGATGTTACCTTGTGTAGTTAAAAATGTGTTGAACGGTTGCAAGATATTGATTTATCTTAAAAAACACAAATGGCATGGTTCTCACCATGCCATTTGTGTTAATTGATAAAATTGTCGTTTTTTAATACGTTTTACCGTTATATGTCAACATTTTTATTTCAAGACCTTGAGCACGATATTCTTGAATGAGGTTTTCAAGTTCGATATTAGGCTTATTTAAGGTGTAAAATATCTTTTTAATATTTTGCTTTTTAGTATCAAAACTGGTTTTAATGTCCACGTTTTTATTTGCATCGATGACGAAATGACCGTAATTTCCGTTAGAAATACTGAGGGGGGAAGCAATTTTACCTAAGTTTTCAAAAAACTTAATATGTTTTGCTTCCTGTCCGTTGTCGTATGATAAGTATCCCCAAATAGTGCCGTTTGGAACACGGAGTAATTCAGTCGAAGAAACAGAAATACCATCTTGCTTATCCATTGCCATGCTGAATTTGCCTTTTTCAATCGTCAAGAGTCCTTCATTTAAAACTATATCCTTAAGATTGATATTCATTTTATAAGAACCTTCAGCAAAATTGCCTATGGTAAGGGTATCTGAAACCTTTGTTGATAGACCACTACAAGTTTGAGGATAAATAAGGCTTTTGATGGTGACCACTAATTTTGAGTTGATTTGGTTCATATTCATGTCTATATGCGTACCCCCACAGGATTGTTCCTTTACTGTGGACACTACAAACTGAAGTTTGCCTCCTTCATCATCTAATTTTTCCCATAATTGCACATTGAATTCCTTTTCAACGTCAATAATTTTATCCTTATTAGAGTTTTTATCGCAGCTATTGAAGAGTAGAGTAGCTGCTGTACCTAATATCAATAATGCCTTTTTTGTAATTTTTTTATTCATACATTCTAAACGAACAGTTGGTGGATTAGCTGCTTAAAACTTTCCCTTTTTTATAATTTTGTTTTAAAATTACTCAAAGTGGTAGTGTAATAATTTAATGCCAATTTGATGACCCATGGGGTTATCCCCTCAGTATTATACTAAAATTTAGTGCAAATATACATTAAAATGCGGCTTTTCCACTTGCCCAATCAATATTTGCTAAGGCAATTTTATACTCAGCAAAAAGCTTGGCTAATTTGATTTGGGATTCTAAAAATTTCATTTCACGGCTATTGATGAGGAAAAATGTGCTTTCACCCAACTCAAAACGGGTATTTTCGAGCTGCAAAAGCTGCTGATAATTGGCGACTGCTTGGTTGTAAGTGATGATTTGCTTTTGAAGATTATCTAATTCATTGAAAGCCAAGCGCAATTTATTTTGTAGCTCAAGTGTCTTTTGTTGCTGCATCAAAGTCGTATTTTCTATTTTGATGCGGGCTATTTGCACGTCGCTGCGTTCGGAACGGAAGAGGGTAGAGGTACTAAAAGAAATGCCCCATTTATAGTTATCGGTCAATAAAACGGGAAAATTGAGACCATTTCCCAGAATATTGTAGTTAATATTCAATTTAGGTTTGAGTTTTTCCATTTTTAAACGGCGATCTACGTCCAACTGAGCCAGTTTGAATTCATAAACGCGCAATGCCGGATGATTTCTGTTCAACTCTTGAACGAGGTTATTCCTGTTATCTTTTAAAATATTATTGATTAAAATTTCGTCCGCATTAATACCCTGCGGTTGCCATTGATATTGATAATCAACGGGTTTTAAGTCTTTAGCCCAAAGGAAATTAGATAATTTCAATGAATTTTCTTGAAATTCGATGGCTGCTTCATTGTATTGTACTGAGCGATCTTGCACTTGAGTGTATGATTCAAGTGTATCCATAGCCATTCTATCCCCCAAAATGAAAGATTCACGAATGGCTTTGAAGCGGTTTTCAGCAATATTTAAAGCCTTTTCATATATTTTTAACTGCTGATATGAAAATGCCCACTTCCAATATACTTTAGCGGCATCAAGTCCCATATCATTCAAAAGAGCATTTCTTTCGGCTTCATACAAGCTTTGCGCTTGTCTCGCTTTTTGCAGATTGGCGCGCCTTTCATCCAAGAGCAAATTTTGTAAAAGGGGCATTGATATCCCTAATATGGCTTGACCTTGCTTGGGCAATTTATTTTCATCATTTAAAAAGACACCACTTGCCGTATTGTAGCCGCCTTTGAGTTCAATACCATACCAAGTAGGCACTTTTACGCCATATTCACCCGTTGCAAAATAGTTTTTACCGTCAAAACTCTTTCGTTCGTAATCACCAAAAACTTTAGGGTCAAAACCACCTTTTGCACCTAAAAGCTCCATTTGAGCTGTTTTATTAAGTAAAAAAGCTTGTTTTACATTCGGGTGGAACTCTTTTATTAGTTGTAAATATTGATTAAAGCTCAGTTGAGGCAACGAGTCCATTGGTAAAGACTGTGCCCAAACTGATTGTGAAACAATTAAAATGAAGGTGTATATGAATATTAATCTCATTATTTTTCTTTATTTCTTCTCCTTTTTCTTTTCTATTTCTTTCAAATCCGTATAAAATTCGGGTGGAAAACCATTCAATTGACGCCAAAGCTCATACCAAACGGGCACATCTTTTAACAATGCAAAACCACTTGCGCCAGAGCCTGGGCGCAAGGCATCAGGCCATTTTTGTTGATCTTTATCGGGCTGTACTAAAAGTCGGTATTTACCTTTTTCATTCGCCACGTTATCCATTGCGAAAACTCGACCGCTGTAAGTACCGATAGTGGCATTGGGCCAGCCTGAAAATACAAATGCTGGCCAGCCATCAAAAATGAAACGCACAGGCGATCCTATTTTCACCAGAGGTAAATCAATGGGGTCAATGTACATTTCAACCGCTAAATTCATGACCGCTGGAACTATATTTACGATAGCTTCTCCTTCTTTTATCGTTTCGCCAATACCTTCTTTTGATGCATTGGTAATGTAGCAATCCACGGGCGCAGTAATGACATAAAATTGAGACCGTGCGGCATAATTGCTGTACTGATTTTTCAATTTATTGACATCTGCCTCAGCACCGAACTTGTCGCTCATAGTGCTTTGTTTTTCACTTTCTGTTTTGGCGATTTTACCCGCGTATTCGCTATCGGCACCCCTCAGTTGGAAGGCTAAATTATCGATTTCTTGAAGCGATTGTTGATATTTATTCTCAGATGAAAGCAATTTGGCTTGTGATTCTTGAAATTTAGCTTTTTTATTTTCAAGGTCAGTGAGTGATTTTAAGCCTTGTTTGAATAGTTCTTCGGTACGAGCAAGCTGCTTTTGCTCATTTTCAAGATTGATTTTTGAGGCTTGAATATCCAATCGTTCAGATTCTGCCTTCAGTTTCGTTTGCTGTATTTTATTGGTTAATTGGTCTTTTTTGAAACGCAATTCCTGACGAAATTGGGCTATTTGTTCATCAAGGGCAATGGCTTTATTATCGTAGCTGCCCACAGAACTCGATTTTGCGTTCACCTGAGCTTGCGTTCGCGACAAAAGATCTGGGTCGAAATACTCCGTTTTTATTTCAGAAAGGAAAACTATGGTGTCGCCTTTTTTTACCAATTGACCCTCTCTGACGTACCATTTTTCAATTCTTCCCGCTATAGTTGAGTGAATGGTTTGCGGGCGTTGGTCAGGTGTGAGCGTAGTGATGATGCCTTTGGCTCGGATATTTTGAGTCCAAGGCAAAAACAAAATGATAAAAATCAATATAAATAGGAAAATCAAGAATCTTTTAAACGCAATGTGGGCATTTGAAAGACTGATTTTGTTGAAAGCGCCATATTTGGATGTATCAATATGGACATTATTTTCGGATATAAAAAGCATACTATTATTAGTTTGAAAATTCTAAATTGAACGTTTTTTGAAATAGATGACTACCCCTCAGTATCTGATCACTTTTAAGGTACTTTTAAGGGGTTTATTCATAATTTGAAACCTTAAATATCTTTTTAAAATGGGTGCTGTGTCTAATTTTTTCAAAATCACCTTCTTCAACTATTTGTCCTTCTTTCATGATAAAAATACGGTCGCATTGAGAAGCTAAAATCGGGTCATCCGTAACTGCCACCAATGTCCAAGGCTGTTTTTTATCCGTCAATAATTGAGCAATGTGCGTACGGTCTTTTAACTCAATATTAGCCATTAACTCTTCAATTGCCAATAGTTGGGGCTTTGAAGCTAAGCTGCGGGCAAGGATAATTTTGGCTTTGGCATTGCGGGGAAGGTTTTTCCCTTCGGGTAAAAGTACGGTATCAAAGCCGTGAGAAAGTGACCTTATTAGGCTATTGAGCCCCACTGATTCAGCAATTTTGACAACATCCTCAAAGCTGATATTGGGATTGCCCAAATCAATATTTTCTCTTAGAGTGCCCTTGAAAATATCCTCTTGGCTGGAGTAATCGCCAATGTGCTTGCGCAATGATTTTTGATTAAAATTCCTCCGTGGGATGCCATTATAGAGTACTGAGCCTTGAAAATCGTTGAGAAAGCAAGAAATTATCTGAACTAATGTCGTTTTACCAGAACCATTATACCCAGCAATGCATACCTTTTCACCAGATTTGATATCAAGGTTAATACCTTCTAAAGTGGCTTTTTTACTGTCAGTATAAAACAAACTCACATCTTGTAATTGTACTCGTATGCCTTTATGATTGTCTATTTCATTGAAATCCAAACCTGAGGAGTTATCTAAAGGAATATCAGTAACGGCACCTATTTTATCAATAGCCGTGAGTACATCGTACACTGTATCCATGGAGACAATAAGTTTTTCGGCAGAACCTATAATTAATAAAACTATCAACTCCGATGCGACAAATTGCCCTAAATTTATTTGATTATTAATCACCAAATAACTGCCCAATGCCAATAATACGAAAGTGACCATTGTTTTGAAAGTCACGATTGAAGCGTATTGGATTTGCAGAATTTTGAAATGTTTTTCCTTTGCATTGAGGTAATTTTGAACATAAATATCGGTTTTACTGAGGGGTAGGTCACTGCTGCCCGTGAGTTTAAAAGTATTCAATGTGCGTCCGACTTCTTGCAGCCAGTATACCACTTCATATTTATATTTCGATTCATAAACACTCGTTTTTAAACCAGCTGGACCCGTAAAACGAAAAATTAGTATCAATATAAGGAGTAAAACAAAGCCGAAAAAGATAAACAATGGATGATAAAAAGAGAGCAAAAGCAATCCAAAAAATATCTGCATAATGGCAGTTGAAAGGTCTATCAATATCTTTGGAAGCCCTTTTTGAATTGTTAATGTATCAAAAAAACGATTGACCAACTCGGGTACGTATTCTCTTCTGATGTTTTCAGTTCTAAGATTTGGGATGCGTTCCGCAAAATCGAATGAAACGCGGGTGAAAATACGCCTTTGAAGGGTTTCACTTACGGTCATTTGCATAATCACGAGCAGACCCGCCATCAAAGTGCCGATAGTGACGACGACTATTAAAAGCCACCAAGACGCAGAAACCGTACCCCCTTGAATAAAACTCAAGATGGCTTGGACGCCCAAGGGCAATGTCAAGTTGATGACACCTGCAAAAATTGCGTAGATATAGATATAATATATTTCTTTTCTATCGCCTTTGAGTAATCTGAAAAATCGTTGTAAAGCTGTAAGTGTGGATGTATTATTCACAAAATGGGTTTTTTATTGTTATTTTTAGTTTGAAATTTTTAAAATGGTTGAGATATGGTGCATTTCCCTCCATCAAGCCCGAGGCATGACTAAGGGATAAATTTATGATACTTTTTTAACATTACGCAGAGTTAAAAAGTTCAATACAACTGTCAAAATTAAGTCATTAACTATTATTTTTGAAAGTAAAACTATTATTTAAAAAAAATTAAATAACTCATTTTACTTAAAATAAAATAGAGCATCACTTAAAACAGACATTTCCCTCTAATTTTGTACTTTTGTGGCTTAATTAAAAAATAGAAGCGTTCAGAAGCGCTTTTTAAAAGAAAAAATGAGTTTACAAATTATATTTGAGGACAACCACATATTAGCAGTTAACAAACCTGCGGGTATGTTGGTTCAAGGTGACGAAACGGGCGATAAGCCTTTGGTAGAATACGCAAAAGATTATATCAAAGCACGATATGCTAAAAAAGGTGATGTTTTTTTAGGTGTGGTTCATCGGATAGATAGACCAGTGAGCGGGGCAGTCATCTTCGCGCGTACAAGCAAGGCTTTGGAGCGCATGAATAAATTATTTGCGGATAGAGAAGTAGATAAAACTTATTGGGCTCTGGTGAAAGATAGACCTGATCCCCTCAGTGCAACACTCGTCCATTATTTGGATAAGGATAGAGAAAAAAATATAACTAAAGCTTTGGATGCGCCAAGTCGTCGTCATCCCGATGCTAAAAGAGCTGAATTGACTTATGATTTGCTTTCGAGTGTCGGTAAGTACCATCTTTTGGAAGTGCATCCCACAACAGGGCGTTCGCATCAGATTCGGGCGCAGCTTTCTCGCGTTGGTTTGCCTATAAAAGGCGACTTGAAATATGGCTACCCAACGGCTAATAAAGATAGTTCTATTCATTTGCATTGCCGCTCGATGAAATTTATTCACCCTGTTACAAAGGTAGAAGTTGAAATAGAAGCTGCACCACCTGAAGGACAGGTTTGGGGGCAATTTGCGAGACTTTTATTGTAAAAAATTGATTTACAAATTATTATAAGTTTGATAAAATTTAATGTTTTGTCAAACTTATCTTTTTAGATATAATTCAAAAATGATTCGCACCTCCATTTTAATCATTTTATCCTCCTTTTTTATTGTTTTTTTTACAAAAGTGAATATGGCTCAGAACGTTATATCCATCTCGCTCAACGATAATTGGCATTTCAAGCCGACTTTACCTATTTTGTCGCCGCCCACAAAAGAGGATTTGGGGCGTAATCTCAATCCTGCAGGTTATCCTACTTATTTGCCCAATTCAGCTTTGAATGCTTTGAGAGAAAATGCCGTTTTGGACGACCCATTTTATGGTACGAATGAAAAAAAGCTGCAATGGCTTGAAAAGCAAAATTGGCTATTTGAGAAGCATTTTAACGTAGATTTGGAGGTTTTAAAAAATGAAAAAATCGAGTTGATACTGAGGGGGGTGGATACTTATGCGGATGTATATGTCAACGATGTTTTGATTTTAAAAGCCGATAATATGTTCCGCACGTGGCAAGCGGATATCAAAACGGCATTAAAAGAAAATGATAATGTATTAAAAATTGCCTTCACTTCGCCGGTTAATATTGAAAAAATTAAGGCAGCCCAATCACCCGTTGATTATCCCGATGTTTATAACACCACGCGGAATTACACTCGAAAAGCACAGTTTCATTACGGTTGGGATTGGGGACCTCGCTTTGTGAGTTGTGGTCTTCAAAAAGCGGAGTTATTGGTTTGGAGTAAAGCTAAGATGAGGGACGTTTTTATAAAACAAGTGAAAGTTACCCCTGATTCGGCTATTTTACAAGGACAAATCAGTATTCAATCCACCCAAAAAGTGGATGCAAAATTAAGATTGAGTGTAAACGGCACTACTTTTTATCAAAATGCCGCTCTAACTGAGGGGGATAATGTAGTGAATATTGATGCCCATATTTTAAACCCAAAGCTTTGGTGGTCGCATGATTTGGGGACACCTTTTTTATACGATGTAGATGTTCAATTGTCGTTTGAGGATGGTTTTTCGGAGCAAATTAAAAAAAATATTGGCATTCGAACGGTTGAATTAGTCACTGAAAAAGACGAAAAGGGCGCCGCTTTTTATTTCAAACTCAACGGGAAACGCCTTTTTGCGAAAGGAGCAAATTATATTCCACAGCATATTTTTCAAGAAAAAGTAAAACGAGCGGACAATCTAAAAACTATAGAAAGTGCCGTTTCAGCTAATATGAATATGCTTCGAGTGTGGGGTGGCGGCATCTACGAAACCGATGATTTTTATCAAATTTGTGATGAAAAAGGCATACTCATTTGGCAGGATTTCATGTACGCTTGCGCTATGTACCCAGGCGATAAAGCCTTTTTGGATAATGCCAAAGCAGAAGCGATTGAACAAGTAAAACGCTTACGGAATCACCCGAGTATCGCCTTGTGGTGCGGCAATAATGAAATCAATGAAGCATGGCATAATTGGGGTTGGCAACCTCGTTTTAATCCCGACCAAAAAGAGATAATTTGGACAGCATATCAAGCACTTTTTAATAAAATTTTGCCCGATGCGGTGAGTCAATACACGGATAAAACTTCGTATTGGGAGAGTTCGCCAAGCCTCGGAAGGTATAATAACAAGAGTTATACTGAGGGGGATAGCCACGATTGGTTCGTGTGGCACGATGAAAAACCTTTTGAGCATTATGAGCAACGCGTGCCGCGGTTTATGTCAGAATATGGCTTTCAATCTTTCCCCGAATGGCAGACGATTGAGACTTTTACACTGCCCGAAGAGCGTGAATTGACCTCAGAAGTGATGCTTTTACACCAAAAACACCCCAAAGGAAACCAACTAATTAAAAAATACATGGAGTGGGATTATCAAACCCCCAAGTCGTTTAAGGATTTTGTTTATGTCAGTCAACTCCTTCAAGCGCACGGTATTGGGAAGGCAATCGAAGCGAATAGGCGGGCAAAACCTTACTGCATGGGTACGCTTTATTGGCAACTCAATGATGTTTGGCAAGTAGCTTCGTGGTCGAGTATTGATAATTTTGGGCGTTGGAAAGCCTTGCAATATAAAGCCCAAGAAGTGTTTCAAAATGTGTTGATTTCACCCGTTGTTGAAAAGGATTTTTTGCGGGTGCATGTAGTGAATGACAGCGCGGGTTTTAAGTCGGATTTAAGTATTCAGTCTTTTAATTTTAACGGTAAAAAGATATTTGAAGATACTAAAAACATAGATGTACAAACGGATACCAGTGGCGAATTTTACAATGTTTCATTGAAAGAATTGGTCAAATTGGAGGATTCTACCTCCAATGTCTATGTCGTTTTGACGCTAAAACAAGGGGATTCTATTCTATCAAAAAGGGTGGCTTATTTAGTGCGACCGAAGGAACTGAAACTGGTAAAACAAGAGATTTTAAAAGAAATCAACCCTACAGATGGCGGTTTTTTATTGAAATTAAAGTGCCCAACTTTATGTAAAAACGTGTTTTTATCGTGCCATATTGCCCCGAGTAATCGGGGTGACGCAGAGAGCGTCAATGGGGTATTTGAAAACAATTATTTTGATATTTTACCCAATGAGGAAAAGGTGATTTTTTATAAAACCAAAGCTTCAGCTGATGATATTGTCAGAGGTTTTGAAATAAAATCGCTGGTGGATACGTATTAAAAAACTGTGAACTTTTACCTGTAAATTGTTTTGTTGAATGCTTAAATCGTCTTCAAATTTACTCAGACAAAGTTTTCCCGCCTTGCTATTCGTAGCACTGAGTTTCTTTTGGTATCTCATGTTACAAATCATTTTGCCATATACTTCGGGTGAAACGGATATTGATTTTTTACAATCCAAACAGCATATTATTCACCTTTCGCACTATCGCTGGGCATTTTATCTGCATATTTTTAGCAGTTTATGGCTTTTAGGCTCTGGATTGACCCAATTTTCAAGTTTTTTATTAAAACAATACCCCTCAGTACATCGGTGGATTGGGAAGGTTTACATCGGTATTATTCTCTTCGTGAGTGGTCCCGCTGCATTAATAATGGCGTATTATGCCAATGGTGGCTTGGTTGGTCAAATATCATTTATGACCTTGAGTATTTTGTGGTGGAGGGTGACTTTAAAAGGTTATCAATCCATCAAAAATGGGCACATTAAAGCTCATGGCGAATGGATGATTCGCAGCTATGCTTTGACATTTTCAGCCATTACATTAAGGATTATGCAATTCTATTTCGCTACTTTTACGGTTATTGATAGTGAAATCGCTTATCAAATCATCGCTTTCCCCAGTTGGATTTTGAATGTTTTAATAGCGGAATGGATTATTAAAAAGGGGGCTTGGATGAAATGGGTGTATGGGTGATTGGTATTGTTGTATTGTTGTATTGCTGTATTGTTTTGCACGTTAGTAGTAAACAATACAACAATACAACAATTTAAAATCACATTTCCCAAACCGCTTTTTCTTCTTTTTGAAGCGGTTTTACTGAGGGGGGCTTTACTTCAATCTCATGCACTTTTGATTTTTGAGTCAAATCAACTGTGTCGGTTTGAGTTAAAACCAAATTGGAAATGCTGTTGCCCTTTAAGCCTTTTTCAGCCACTTCATTTTGCCATTTGATGTCGTATTTATTCGTCGTCATGGTTAAATCTGGCGTGATAGAAGCTGTTTGCATACTTGAAGTCCGCGCAGACGCCATATAATAGCTGCTGATATGCTCTCCTTTTTTATTAAAAACCGTAATTGCATAGTTTTTATTGGAATATCCCCTGCCAATATTATAAACGACGGCAATGTGTTTTTCAGTTTCAAAAGATATAACAGGCTCTGCCGAAATAGGGATTCTGCTGAAACGACTTTCCGCTATCAAGGGTAGAAATTTATGCTGCCTGTAATCAATTTTAACTTTTGGGGCTTTTTTATCATAGCTTTTTGATTCACCTTCCGTCAATTTCAAAAGGTCTTTTTTCAGATCCTCTTGAGTGATGGCGTACGGTAATTGACCCTTTGGAAATAGCTTGAGAAAAGCGGCAAATTCTTCGCCTCCCGCTTCGTTTTTAAGAGTTTTGTCTTGTTTTAAATAAAAAGAAGACAGCACAATGACGCTCAAAGCAGTCAATAGGAGAGTGGGGAACTGAACTAATTTTTTCATTTGATAAGATTTTTTATTTAAACGTTGAAAGGTTTTAAAATCTTATCTATAGATGCATGATTTAGAAAAAAAGCATAGTTAAAGTAGGATTATTTTCCAAAAAAGAGGTTCGGTTTTTAATAGCCGAGGTGTTTAAGCTTAAATTCAGCCAGTACGACTAAAACATAAATAACTTTACAAGTTTCACAAGCTATATTTTTATCTTTATATTCACAAAACATAGTAGTTTTTTTAGTCTCAATTTAAACTCAAAGGCTATTAGAGAGTCTAACATATTCACCTTAAATATTATAAAATTATACCCATTTTGAAATCACTCTTCACATTTAAAAAGGTATTATTATCATTATTTTTTATTTTATTATTGATTTTAATTTCTGAAAAGACCCTTGCTCAAAAACAAATACAAGGCACTGTTCACGATGAAATGGAGCAGCCGTTGCCTTTTGCAAATGTCGTTTTATTGAATATTTCGGATTCATCTATCGTTGCGCACACAGCTACGGACGACATGGGAGTATTTCAATTTGACTTAAAAAGTAGTCAAAATCCCTTTTTAATATCTATAAATTATATTGGTTACGAGCCGCTAAAGCAAAATTTGAACGCAGAACTGCAATCCAATTCGCCTTTAAATTTAGGTGTGATAAAATTGACTCCCCTCAGTAAATTGCTCTCGGAAGCCGTGATTACAGCCACGCGGGAGCCTGTCCAAATCAGAGGTGATACTATGGCTTTTGATGCCAAAGCCTTCAATACGCAGCCCAATGATATGGCGGCTGAATTAATAAAAAAACTCCCAGGTGTAGAACTTGAAAAGGACGGCACCATCCAAGCACAAGGCGAACAAGTGCAACAAATCCTCGTGAATGGCAAGCCTTTTTTTGGAAATGACCCTCAAGTAGCGCTCCAAAATCTGCCCGCAGATGCCATTGAATCCATCGAAATTTATGATAAAAAGAGTGACCAAGCGGAATTTACGGGCATTGATGATGGAAGCCGTAAAAAGACCATCAATATTCGTTTAAAACCCACATTTACGCGCCAAACCAATGGCAGAGTAACGGGTGGCTATGGCACTGATAATCGCTACACAGGGCGCATGAACCTGAATAGTTTTACTGAAAAACACAAACTTACGGTTTTGGGTTCGGCGAATAATATCAATAAAACAGGGTTTGCGGAGGAAGATTTCTCGGCTTTTACGGGTCAGAATAATCGGAACAGCGGAAGTACTAGTCAGAGACAGCCACAACAAAATACCTCAAAAGGTTTTCAAGAATTGCAGAGTGGCGGGACTAATTATACGGGAACTTTTTCGGATAAAACGGATATTACTGCCAGCTATTTTTACAATAATCAGAATACCCTAACGGATAGGCAACTTGACCGCCAAAGCTTTTTGACAACGGGCAGTTATTTTACCCACGCTTTGACTCTGAATGATGTAACCAATCGCAACCATCGGGTGAATGTTCAGCTTGACCAAAAGTTGGATTCTCTGACTTCAATACGTTTCACGAGCAGCTTGTCTTTGAGTAAAAATTTGAACGATTTGGGTAGTCAATCCAGAAACTTAAGAGGGGATACTTTACTCCAAAATCAGCAAAAAAAACACTCTTATACTGAGGGGGGAGGATTGGCGAACTCGAACAGTTTTTTAATAAGGAGAAAACTAAATAAAGTAGGTCGTACGCTCTCGCTCAACCTCAGTTACAGCCGAAATGAAAGTGACCGCGATGCCGAATTGCAATCTAAAATCAACTATTTTAATAGCCTTGGTCAAAACTATCGCAATGATACGATTGACCAAACGGATGCCCGAACCAATTACCGCAATAATTACTCCAGCTCGCTATCATACACCGAACCCCTCAGTAAAAAGACTACTTGGGAGACCAGTTATCGCTTCGGCTTAGCGGATAATATTGCCAATCGGGATGTTTATAGCATTAAAAACGGCGAAAGTCAGTTCAATTCGCAATTGAGTAATTTGTATAAAAATGCCTTTATTTATCATAGAATAGGCTCTAATTTGAGAATTAAAAATTCCGCTGATTTTAATTTTACAATTGGCGGACAATATCAAAACTCTACTTTGAAAGGCACTTTTATAACTTTAAAGGATACGGTGGAGCAAACTTATCGCTATTTTTTACCAACGATGCGACTCGAATACAGCATAAATAAGCAAAAAAGGCTCAATTTTAACTTCGATACGGATGTGAATGAACCCTCGATTGACCAATTGCAACCTGTACGCGATAACAGTGATCCACTGAATCTTTACATAGGTAATGAAAACCTCAAACCCGAGTACAATAGTCGCTTACGATTGATGTACACATCTTTTAATAAAAAGACTTTTACCTATTTTAATGGCAATATCAACGGCACTTACACAACCAATAAAATTGCGAACCAATTGACCGTTGACACTGCTTTAAGGCGGACAACGATGCCGGTGAATACACCCTCAGCCGCTCAACTTTCTGCTCATACAGCATTGGGTTTCAGAATGTGGCGGAACCGCTTGCGTTTTAATTGGACGACTAATAACAGTTATAATACGGGCATAAGTTTCATAAATAACGAGGAAAATACCACCTATCGACTCAATGCAGCGTCGGGTTTGCGGGCAGAATTGAATATTCCCGATACATTTGAATTGAGTTTTAAAGCCTCTGTGAAGTACAATCAAACCGATTATTCCCTGCAAACGAACCTCAGCCAATGGTATGTAAGTTATGATTATGAAGCTGAAATGTCCATCACGTTGCCCTATAATACCCGCATAAGGAGCAATTTTGATTATTCAATTCAGACGGGTAAAGCCTTTGGTACGACGCCGGGGATACCCATTTTAGGTCTTTCATTTTCAAAATTTTTGGATGATAATCGCCGCAATGAAATCCGTTTGATGGTTGTGGATGCTCTTAATCGAAATACTGGTATCAACAGATACGCTGACGGTAATTATGTGCAAGAGGAACGTATCCGCTCGCTTGGGCGGTACGGAATGTTGTCTTTTACCTATTTTTTTAGCGATAAAAGCGGTAAAAAGGGTGGTAAAGGTGGCAAAATGAAGAGGAGAGAGGAAGGCAATGATTTTTAAAATATTGAAAGCCCTTTTTTACCCCCCAATTGTAAAAAATACTGGATTTTA
>JANPHO010000074.1:0-4879 GCA_031424515.1 Saprospiraceae bacterium | reverse complement strand
TTAATATCCAAAACTTTTTGACCGACCGTGGCATTGACCCCCTCAGTATCAAATAACCTGAAACCCGTACGCATAAGGGTCATCATCAGGATCAATTTTAATAGTATTATACCCATAAACACGAGCCCAACCCTCTATACTTGGGATAATAGCCGCTTGATTACCAATCATGGTTGTGCCCTCTACCCTACCGATGAACTTGGAGCCAATGATACTTTCGTGAATAAAATCTTCTCCCTCTTTCAACTTGTTTTTAAAATACCATTGCGCCAAACGCGCCGAAGTACCCGTACCGCAAGGCGAACGGTCAATGGCTTTATCGCCATAAAATACTGCATTGCGTGCCATTGAAGTCGCATCCAACGGCTCACCCGTCCATAAGATATGGCTTAAACCATTGATTGTGGGGTTTTGAGGATGCACAAAAGTATATTTTTTATTCATATTCAACCGCATTGCCCTTGCCCAAGCAATCAATTGTTCCGCTTTAAAATGTTGAAGTCCCGCAAAGTTTTTCTGAGGGTCAACAATGGCGTAAAAATTACCGCCGTACGCAACATCTACTATTAATTCACCCAAATCAGGACAATCTATCGTCAAATTTTCAGCCGCTAAAAACGAAGGAACGTTGACCAGTTTTACTGATTTTACTTTACTACCCTCTTTTTTATAAGTCACCAAAACCAAGCCTGCTGGCGTTTCAACGCGCAATTCACCTTCCACTTTCGGCGTCACCAGACCTTCTTCAATGGCAATTGTCACCGTACCAATTGTACCATGCCCACACATTGGTAAGCACCCACTCGTCTCGATAAACAAAACGGCAATATCGTTCGCCTCATCGTGTGGTGGGTACAAAATACTACCCGACATCATATCGTGCCCCCGTGGTTCAAACATAAGCCCTTTGCGAATCCAGTCATATTCTTTTAGAAAATGCTGCCGCTTTTCACTCATATTCGACCCCCTCAGTATGGGACCACCTCCAGCCACTAATCGGACGGGATTACCACACGTATGCGCATCTATGCAGAAGAAAGTTTTACTAGACATATAAGATATTTTAAAATTCAAAGTTTAATTCCTTTTAACTTATCCGTAATTTCCTCAATTCTATCAATAAACTCTTGGCTGGTCGGGAAGAACTGCGATAACTCTTTAGGTAAAGATTCAGTCAATGTATATGTAGCCACACCAATCGGTTTTTGAACATCTTGCAACGCAAACTCAACCACCGTCCGATGTTTATTTTTACAAATAATAATCCCTATACTGGGATTTTCGTGCGGCTTTCGATGATATTTATTCAAAGCTGAAAGGTAAAAGTTCATTTTACCCACATATTCAGGTTTAAAATCATCAATTTTTAAATCAATTGCGACTAAGCATTGCAACGCTCTGTGATAAAGCAATAAATCAATTTCATAATTTTTACCATCTACTTTGACGCCAAATTGATTGCCAATAAACGCAAAATCACCCCCCATTGATGCTAAAAAATTACGAATATTGCTCAATAATGCCAACTCTAATTGCTGTTCCGTATAGGGTTCAGAAAGGTCTAAAAAGTCAAAAGTATATTCATCTTTCAAAACCAACGCCGCATTTTCACCTTGCTGATTGGGTAAAGTTTCACTAAAATTTTGTTGATTAATGACGGTTTTCTCCCACATTTTACCCTCAATAGCTTGAATCAATGCCGATTTCGACCATAAATGCCGACGAGTCATTTCAAGGTAAAAAAAGCGTTGATGTTCATCTTTACATTTTGCTATAATAATTAAATGCTTAGTCCAATTGATTTCTCCAACCAGTGGTTGGAGAAGTTCACTTTTACTATATTCTGTAAAAAACTGTCGCATATACCAAAGGTTTTGAGCTGAAAACCCTTTAGTATCCGAAAAATCCGCTTGCAATTCTTTCGCAAGATTCTCAACGATGCTTTTTCCCCAACCGTATTGCTCTTGTCGCTCTACAATCAGTCGCCCAATATCCCAATAAAGGGCAATTTGTTCTTTGTTGACTGCTTGTAATGCCTTGTATTGAGCTGCTTTAATCTTCTGTTTGACATCCTCAACGAAGGATTTGAACAGGCTTGTGTCTATGTTTTTCATTGTTGTGAGTCTTAGTCATAGTAATATCTATTGTTTATATTTTCATCGCCTTTCCACCTTTTCACCCAAATTTTCAAACCTCGTAAAGCTAAAAACATGGTTCACTCCTACTTTTTCACTCACTAAATCCATCATCATTTCGCCCACAACAGCCCCCATTTTGTAGCCATGACCCGAGCCGCCGCCCATAATCCACACGTTATTAGCCGTGGGTAATTTATCAATGATAAAATGAGCATCGGGCGTATTTTCGTATTGACAGACACGGGATTCCAATAAACCCATACCCCTCAGTATCGGGAAGCGGTGGTGGATAAATTGCTGCACTTCTTTCCAATGGGTTTCTGAAATCAGTCGTTCAGACGTATCGGGGTCGAAATCTTCTCCCGCAACATCTTTTCCCGCTTTAAAACCCCTAACCATCGCATCAGAACCAGCAGCAGGAATGCCGTACATCATCACATCATCCCAAAGGCTGCTGAAATCACACCAAACGGGTAGTTTTTCTAAAATATCACAGCCAGCGGGCGTATTGAAATAATAAATCTCTTGTTTGGTCGGGCGAACCAATGAGCCAATTTCTTCTGGAAACAACTTGCCTAACCAAGGACCACAAGCAAAAATATAGCTGTCAGCTATCAGCTTTGAGCCATCTGAAAGTTGAATACCTTCTAATTTTTCATTGAAAATTCTGAGGGGGTGTGCAGCAACAATTTTAAAATCTCCACCTTCTTTTACAAATTGCTCTTTAACCACATGGCAGCCCATGCGAGCTAATAAATAGCCCCCATTGTTCTCTAAAACGACTTGATTAATGTCTTCTAAATTGATATGTGGATAGCGTTTAGCGGCGTCTTTTATCGAAAACTCTTCGTATTTAAAGCCTAAATCATCAAAATGATTCAGAGCTGCTTTTAATCGAGAATCATCTTTTCCGATTAAATTAAGCACACCGATTGGGTGAAATATTTTAGCATTAAATGCTTTTTCATTTTCACGCCAAATCTGACCCGAACGGTGTGCCATTTCAGCGTATATTTTATCAGCATACACGGAGCGAATCACCCTTGTTTCATCGCCTGAACTTGAACGGGAGTTGCCAGCACCCCATGCATCAATAAGGGTGACTTTGTAACCATTTCTGAGCAGCATTAAAGCCGTCCAACCTCCAAACGCTCCTGCGCCTATGACTGCAATATGTTGTTTCATGTTTCATTGTAAAGCGGAACTCCAGTTCCGTAATAGAATTAAAATACCCAATATGCGGAACTGGAGTTCCGCTTTACCTTGTCATTTCACCATTTACTTTACGCCAAATACTGAGGGGGTTACCGTCTTTCAATGCATCTGGTAATAAGTCATTTGAAAAGTTTTGAAAACACAGTGGGCGTACAAAACGCAATATCGCACTTGTTCCTACTGATGTAAAACGAGCATCCGTTGTGGACGGGAAAGGTCCTCCGTGTTGCATAGCGTGCGTCACTTCTACCCCTGTCGGTACGTTATTGATAATCAAACGACCGCATTTTTCACCGATAGCATCTATCAAAACGGATTGTTTTTTCAAATCCGCGGGCTCTGCCATAAGTGTAGCCGTGAGTTGACCTTCGAGTTTTTCAATAATGCGTTTGAGTTCGCCTTTGTCTTTACATTTTACGACCAATGAAAAAGGACCAAAAACCTCATGGTGCAATGCCTTATTTTTCAAAAAAGTTGCCCCGCTGACCACACCTACTGAGGGGTGTCCATTGATGGCTTTTTCAGTATCTGAAATAGTTAAAACTTCCGTTTCAGACTGACTTTCAACATTTTTAACGCCTTTTTTATAGGTATTCGCTATGCCTTCGTGTAGCATTGGTGCAGCCGTTTTAGCTTGCATTTTAGCTTTAAAACTATCTAAAAAGGCATTAAAACTATCGCTTTCAATACCTATAATTAAGCCCGGATTGGTACAGAATTGCCCCACTCCGAGTGTAACAGAATCCGCCAATTGGGTCGCTAATGCCTCGCCACGTTGAGCCAAAGCATTTTCAAAAAGAATAACAGGATTGATACTGCCCATTTCAGAAAAAACTGGAATCGGTTGTTTTCGCTTATTGGCGAGGTCAAAAAGAGCCTTTCCACCACCGTAAGAACCCGTGAACGCCACCGCTTTTACTGAGGGATGCTTCACTAAAAAAGTACCTACTTCTACGCCACCTTCGATGTGCGCAAAAACGCCCTCGGGCATTTTAGTCCGAGCCGCTGCTTTTTCAATGGCAGATGCCACCAAACGAGAAGTTTCGGGGTGTGCAGGATGCGCTTTTACAATCACAGGACAGCCTGCTGCCAAGGCAGAAGCCGTGTCACCACCCGCCGTTGAGAACGCCAAAGGGAAATTACTCGCCCCGAAAACAACTACGGATCCCATCGGTACAAGCATTTTACGCAAATCCACTTTCGGGATTGGTTGGCGGTCAGGAATGGCAGTGTCGATGATTGCATCTACCCACGAGCCTTCTTCTATATAATCCGCAAACATACGCAGCTGACCAGTTGTACGTCCCCGTTCGCCCATGAATCGAGCAGTAGGTAAGTTGCTTTCACGGCTGGCAGTTTCGATAAGAGTATCGCCGAGGGCTTCAATTTCCTCAGCGATGGCTCTTAAAAAGGCTGCTTTTTGCTTACCTGAAACGTTGCGATAGGTTTTATATGATTGGTTTGATTTTGCGAGAATTGGGTTAATTTCTTTATTTGTCATGTCTTAATTGAAATTTTTGAATTAA